>NZ_JASMRI010000003.1:72067-235917 GCF_041431375.1 Flavobacterium sp. Arc3
GTCACTAAGTCTCCTGACTTTATTCTAATATTGTTGATTATACTTTGTAAATGCGTTAGGATTCAAAACGTCAACAACAGGATTAGTCGCTTTTTCTATTTGTATTAGTCCCTCTTCATTTACATAATTAGTAGCACTTGAATAAATGTAATGAGATGCTTTTTCGACAATTCTTGCTCTAACAGGATTAAATGAATATAATCTAACCCCCGCTTCGCAAAGTCTCCTGACTTTGCGAAATTCTAAAAATGTTCTTATGAAATAAAACGTCACTAAGTCTCCTGACTTTATTCTAATATTGTTGATTATACTTTGTAAATGCGTTAGGATTCAAAACGTCAACAATAGGGTTAGTCGCTTTTTCTATTACTCCCTCATCATTTACATAATTAGTAGCACTTGAATAAATGTAATGAGATGCTTTTTCCACAATTCTTGCTCTAACAGGGTTAAGATGGATATAATCTAACTTTGACCACATAAATGGATTTGAATATATTTCTTCAGCGTGATTGCCATATTGCCAAAACTGGTAATTTTTATTGCGAGTATGTTTTTCGGCTGCTAGTTTAAATCGTTCTAACATCCATTCCCTACGACTTTCTGGTTCTGTTTGAATTTTATCTAAAATTGATTTGGCAATAAATTTTTTAAAATCTCGTATCAAGTCAGATAAATGACCGTTTTCTGACTGTACAATGAGATGAATATGATTGCTCATAATTACATAACCATATAAAATCATTCCTTTATTTTTTATACAAAAATCTAGACATTCAATAACATAATTTTTGTATGTTGGTCTAGTAAATACATCTATCCAGTCCACTACGGTCGCTGTTATGAAATGTGGTAATGTCTGGTCTCTAATCACGTAACCTTCTTTCATTTGTGAAATTTTTAATAAAATTACATTAAAAATGGATTGTCTTGACTTTTAATAAGAACGTTTTTATGTAAAAGTCAGGAGACTTTTAAGACGATTTCGTATACAATAAGATTCTAAAATTGCGCAAAGTCAGAGACTTTGCGCAGCAGCTACACTTTGCGGAGCGGGGGCGGAGAGTTAATCAATTGTTCCACACTTAAAAGTGTAAGGTTCTATTTTTAACTTTTTAAACATCATTTCAAAGTCCTCTATTTTACTATTATATAATGTTTTTCCATATTTAAGATAAATTGTTGCTTTTAGGTCGCCTTTGATTATAAATTTCTTTTTGTATGTTTTGCATCTTCGTCCATAAAATTTCATATAAATTCTATTGTCGACAATTTTTTCAGGATCAATATAATAAATGTCAATCCCATCAAAATCAGTGCAACATTTTGCTTCAATTCTTTTATTACCCGAATATATTTCAGTAAATGTTCCAATTAAAGTGTCTTTAGTCTTTTTCTCAATAGTTAATAATTCAACTCTAAAATTCTTTTTTATGTTTTTAGTTTGCCCAATTATAGATAGGCTCAAGAGTAAGAATAATATGTAAATAACATTTTTCATTCCAAGGGTTTTCACAACATTATTAGTTTATATTTTCATAATTATAAAACAAAATTTTTCTTCAAGATCTAGATTTCCTGAACCTGTCGCAGCTTGTTTTTGTGTAAAAGTCAGGAGACTTTTAAGACGATTTCGTTTATAATAAAACAGTAAAATTGCGCAAAGTCAGAGACATTTGCGCAGCAGCTACACTTTGCGGAGCGGGGTCGTTGTTATTATTTAGTTGCCTCAATTTCATAAAATATGGGCATATGGTCACTTAGTTTTAGCCATTTGTCAGCTTGTCCGATTTCAATTTTTTTTGTCCGTTCAGTAAATTTTTCAGGTCCAAAAATGTAGTCAATATGATAAGGTCTTGCAATGTTTTTTCGAAAATACAACGTTGGTATAGATTCTTTTCCGTGTTCTTCTCCATTGAATTTATGATAAATACTTTCAATACCATATTCTTTTAATTCACTTACAACATCAGAGTGATTCCACCATCTATCCCATTCGTCCCAAATGGCATTGCTGTTAAAATCTCCTGCTATCAAAGTTCCGTTTAGCTTGTCTTTGTTTATTTGTAAATATTTCCATAGTTGACCTATGTAACCAAAATTTGGTGAGTTATTTCTATGTGTCCAAACAGCAAGAAGGTCAAAGTCGTTATTTACTTTACAAGGCAAAAAATGTTTTACAGAGTGATTCTTAAAATTATTTGTCCAATCTAATTTTTCAAGAATGATTTCGGGTTTTGCAAAAACTCCAAGTCCTTTGTTTTTCGTGTCACCAATCCAAAGATGATTTTCTGCCCAATTCTGATATTCAGTATGTTTAGATTCTGTTGGATTTTCACATTCTTGAATTATATGAATGTCTGCTTGATAGTCCAATAGACTGTCAAATTTCTTTCTAAATGCACCGTTACAATTCCAAGTGATTATTTTCAATTCCGTGTCGTTTTTTTCACAGCCTGACGTTATGCCACTTTGAGATGGCTGGAAGTTCGTAACCGCTCATTTTTCGGCTTAACGGAAACTTGATGCGAGACGATAATTCCACTAAATTCCAGCTAGCTCAAAGTGGTTAGCGATAGTATTTTATTATTTTTTTCAATTTGTACAGAATTCAGTGCTTTCAATTCCACTATTTTGTCTAATTATTTTCAGGAGTTTTTCCAAATCACTTATTTCAATATTATTTATTTCAAATATTTTGTTGCGTCCTGATTTCTGAATTATTATTAAATTATTTTTGTCTAATTCTAATTTTTGTACATCATCAAATTTAATCGATTTCGCAATTATTCTATTTATTTTTAGATTCATCCCGATTTTATTCCATTCAACATAATTTTTATACCAAAACATTTTACTGTAGTATATCCCTTGGGAAAGAAAACCAATTGAAGCTAAAATTTTATTAGGTTTTTTATATTCAAAGTCAATAATTTCAAAACTACCGATAAGAATAAAAACCAACGAGATTACCAACAAAAGTGATGTCCAGTTTTTAAATGTTAATTGATTGAAGTGTATTTTTTTCATTTAATATTATTGCCAACTTGGATGTATGAGTGACAAAGTTGCACAAAGCCACCCTAATTTGGGTAGATATGTCTGGCTAGAGTTAGACTTTATCTATTATCAAATATATAACTTAATCAGTGGGAAAATACATCTTGTAAATAAGTTATACTCAAAGATATATTCTTTTACAGCAGTATTATTACGGGAAACCACAATCAAGTTCATTTTAGCACATAACATTTAGCCCTGACAGTAGTGAAAAGCCTATGCTGGTTGAAAACTACTTTTTTCTTGTGGCGGCAGAGCGACCAAAGGAAGCTCCTACCAGCGCTTAGAAAAAGGGTTTGAAGCCAAATAGCTTGTAACGAATGGCGGGAATAGCTCATAAAATAGCTCATAAAATAGCTCATAAAAGAGATCCTTAAAGAGATCCTTAAAGAGATCCTGAAATAAATTCAGGATAAATTCAGGATAAAAAAAATCCCCAACTACTTTCGTAATTGAGGAATTTAATTTTATAATGAAATAGTGTTATTATCCGTTTACAACAACCCATTGGCCAGTAGCAATTAAGCTTTCGGCTTTTTTGTATTTCATTTCTTGTGTTTGACCGTTAGCAACATTTTGAATGGTAATGGTGTCATTACGATTAATTTTTGGCATATCTCTCACGATAGTTTCCGTAACTTGACGTTGTTGCGTTTCACCAGCTTCACGATTTGCACTTTCACTATTTGGAATTTCGTCTTTGCTTAATTGCAAATTTTCTTTTGGACGAACTTCTTCTCTAGCTTCTTGAATTTCGGGAGCACTTTGCTGTGGTAAATCTCCTTTGAATAAGAAAGAAATCACTTCTTTATTTACACCATTCAACATCGCGTTGAATAAGTTAAATGCTTCAAATTTATAGATAAGTAAAGGATCTTTTTGTTCGTGAACGGCAAGTTGAACTGATTGTTTCAATTCATCCATTTTACGTAAGTGCTTTTTCCAGGCTTCATCAACAATTGATAAAGTGATGTTTTTCTCAAAATCAGCAATAAGTTGTTTTCCTTCAGTCTCGTATGCTTTTTTCAAGTCAGTAACTACGCTCAATGATTTTACACCATCAGTAAATGGAACTACAATACGTTCAAACTGGTTGTTTTTATCTTCGTATACATTCTTGATAATAGGAAATGCTTCTCTTGCGCTACGTTCTGTTTTCTCTTGATAGTATTTTAAAGCTTCTTTATATACTTTTCCTGTCAATTCAATTTCAGTCATTTTCATGAAATCAGCCTCACTAACTGGAGATGTGATGGAGAAGTAACGAATCAAATCAAATTCAAAGTTTTTGAAGTTATTAGTTGCTTTTGCGTTTTGAATAATTAACTCACATGTATCGTATAACATGTTAGCAATATCTAGTTTTAAACGCTCTCCAAATAAAGCATGACGACGACGTTTGTAAACTACTTCACGTTGTGCGTTCATAACATCATCGTATTCCAATAGACGTTTACGAACACCAAAATTATTTTCTTCTACTTTTTTCTGTGCGCGCTCAATAGATTTAGTCATCATAGAATGCTGAATTACTTCACCTTCTTCAAGTCCCATTCTGTCCATTACTTTGGCTACTTTTTCAGAACCGAACAAACGCATTAAGTTATCTTCAAGAGAAACATAAAATTGAGAACTTCCTGGATCACCTTGACGACCAGCACGACCTCTCAACTGTCTGTCAACACGACGTGAATCGTGACGCTCTGTACCCACAATTGCAAGTCCGCCAGCTGCTTTTACTTCGGGAGTTAATTTGATATCGGTTCCACGACCAGCCATATTAGTTGCAATGGTTACCACTCCGGCTTTTCCTGCTTCTTCTACGATTTGCGCTTCTTGTTTGTGCATTTTTGCATTCAAGACATTGTGTGTAACACCTCTCATTTTAAGCATACGGCTTAATAATTCAGAGATCTCAACAGAAGTAGTACCAATAAGAACTGGTCTTCCTGCATTTGATAATTGTGTTACATCTTCAATAACAGCATTGAATTTTTCACGAGTCGTTTTATAAATAAAATCCTCTTTGTCTTGTCTTGCCATTGGTCTGTTAGTAGGAATTTCTACTACATCCAATTTGTATATTGTCCATAACTCACCTGCTTCAGTAACAGCAGTACCCGTCATACCAGCAAGTTTGTTGTACATTCTAAAGTAATTCTGTAAAGTAACGGTAGCAAAAGTTTGAGTTGCAGCCTCGATTTTTACATTTTCTTTAGCTTCAATCGCTTGGTGTAATCCATCAGAATAACGACGACCATCCATGATACGACCTGTTTGCTCATCAACAATCATGATTTTATTGTCCATGATTACATACTCTACATCTTTTTCAAAAAGGCTGTAGGCTTTTAAAAGTTGAGTCAAAGTGTGAATACGTTCACTTTTTATACCGAAATCTTGGAATAATTTTTCTTTTTCCTCTGCTTCAGCATCCTTGTCTAATTTTTTCTTTTCGATAGCAGCAATTTCAGTTCCGATATCTGGAAGAACGAAAAAGTCAGAATCCGTATCTCCTGAAAGGAATTTAATTCCGTTATCAGTTAATTCTACTTGGTTGTTTTTTTCTTCAATTACAAAATACAAGGCTTCATCAATCTTGTGCATTTCGCGATTGTTGTCTTGCATGTAAGTGTTCTCTGTTTTTTGAAGCAATTGTCTGATTCCTTCTTCACTTAAAAACTTAATTAAAGCTTTGTTTCTAGGTATACTTCTGTATGCTCTTAAAAGTAAGAACCCACCTTCTTTAGTTTTTCCTTCTTTAAGTAATTTTTTAGCCTCAGATAAAAAACCATTCGCTAATTGACGTTGTAAACTAACTAAGTTTTCAATTTTTGGTTTCAATTCATTGAATTCATGACGATCTCCTTGTGGTACTGGACCAGATATAATAAGCGGAGTTCTTGCATCATCAATCAATACAGAATCGACCTCATCGACAATAGCATAATTGTGTTTTCTTTGTACTAAATCATCTGGCGAATGTGTCATGTTATCTCTAAGATAATCAAAACCAAATTCGTTATTTGTACCGTATGTAATATCAGAATTGTATGCTTTTTTTCTTCCTTCAGAACTTGGTTGGTGATTGTCAATACAATCCACAGTCATACCGTGAAATTCGAATAAAGGTGCTTTCCACGTGCTATCACGTTTAGCTAAGTAATCATTCACCGTTACTAAATGCACTCCGTTTCCAGTTAATGCATTCAAGTATATTGGTAAAGTTGCTACTAATGTTTTTCCTTCACCCGTTTGCATCTCTGCTACTTTTCCTTCGTGAAGAACCATACCACCAATTAACTGAACATCATAATGAATCATATCCCAGGTAATTTCTTTCCCAGCAGCATTCCATTTGTTTTGCCAAACTGATTTGTCACCCTCAAGGCTAACGTAAGCTTTAGTTGCAGAAAACTCTCTGTCCATAGCAGTTGCTGTTACAGTAATCTCTGAATTGTCTTTGAAACGTCTTGCTGTTTCCTTTACTACTGCAAAGGCTTCAGGAAGGATTTCCATTAAAGTTTTTTCAGATAATTCGTAAGCTTCTTTTTCTAAAGCATCGATTTCAAGATAGATATCTTCTCTTTTATCAATATCTTCAACCGCTTCAACATCAGATTTAAGCGCTGCTATTTTAGCATCGATTCCTGCACGGTTTAGTTTTATTTTTTCCTTAAAAAAGTAAGTACGCTCTCTTAACTCGTCATGTGAAAGAGCGATAAGGCTAATTTCAAAAGACTTGATTTTGTCAAGGTAAGGTTGCAAAGCCTTAACATCTTTCTCGGACTTGTCTCCAACAAAGGCTTTAATAATGCTATTTATGAAACTCATAATATATTTGTATTTCTAATTTATTTAAAATGTAAACTTAACCAAAAAAAAAGCCTCTTTTGAGACTTTTTCTTTGATTATTTTTTAATATTCATCCTCATTCCAAAGATAGTCTTCGTCTGTAGGGTAATCCGGCCAAATTTCTTCCATCGACTCATATATCTCACCTTCGTCTTCAATTGACTGTAGGTTTTCTACCACTTCTAACGGAGCTCCTGCACGTATAGCGTAGTCAATAAGTTCGTCTTTGTTAGCAGGCCACGGTGCATCACTTAAATAAGATGCTAATTCTAATGTCCAATACATTTTTTGTCGGTTTAGTTTTGTGCAAAAATAAAAATTTTACCGAAAAAGGCAAGTAAAAATCTATTTATTTTATAAAAAAATTTAAGAACGTTTTATTTTTAGTGTTCAGTAATCGTTTTTTAGTCTTCAGTTTGTCACTGATTACTATTTTTTTGCTAACTGATTACTTGCGCGGAATCCATTTAACTTCCTCAGCTTGCAAGTCATGAGACAATTTTCGTGCCAATACAAAAAGATAGTCAGAAAGGCGGTTCAGGTACTTAATTGCGATTTCAGCTACCGGCTCATTATGGCTTAAATGAACGGCAAGTCGCTCTGCGCGACGGCAGACGCATCTTGCTATGTGACAATATGACACAGTAGTATGTCCGCCGGGCAATACAAAATGAGTCATTTGCGGAAGTGCCTCTTCCATTGAGTCAATTTCATTTTCTAATAATTCGATATCAGTTTCAGCAATACCAAGATTTTTAAGGCGTAACTCGCCATTTTTCATCACTTCCTTTTCTGGAGGAGTGGCTAGAATAGCACCTACGGTAAAAAGGCGATCTTGAATTTCGATTAGTATCTTTTTATAGTGTGCATCCATATCTTGATCGCGAATTAATCCAATATGTGAATTTAATTCGTCTACAGTTCCATAACTTTCAATTCTAATATGGTCTTTTGGAACTCTCGTTCCGCCAAATAAGGAAGTGGTTCCTTTATCACCAGTTTTAGTATATACTTTCATTTGTTGTTTATTTGTTTATTCGTGGATTTTCTTGTTTTCCAAGGAACACCAAATTTACTTTATTAATTCCACTATGGCGTTAACAAATCGTTCTAAGGAACCTTCACTAAGGTTAAAATATAAATCAGGTTCAATGCATTCTACCTCCATGAGATGTAGTTCATTGTCAATTACAATTCCGTCGACTCTGGCGTATAATAATTTTCCTTTAAACGTGTCTACAATTTTTTGAGCTTTGGCGATCAATTCGGCATCAGGATATCTTAGTCTATATATTCCTCCAAACTGTACTTGAATTCTAAAATCACCGGGTACGGGTTTTTTATTGACTGCGTGCGAGAATTTTTTATTAAAGAATACAAAAGAAGTTTCGCCTACGGTTTGAATCTCAGGCATAAATTCCTGTAACAGTAATTCTTTCTCAGCAGCTATGATTTTATATTGAGTGTTTATTTTATCAACTTCGGCTGTTTCAAAGACTTCAGTGAGATAGGATCCAGCAGAAAAGGCTGGTTTTAGTACCGCTTTTTTCCAGTGGGATGGTATCAATTCTTTTAGATTGAGGGTATTGGTTTTGTCTATAAATACCGTAGGAAGTATTTTGACTCCCTGTTGTTCCATTTCACGCAAATAAAACTTGTGTTTGTTCTGTTTTATAATTGCAATAGGATTGAGTGTTTGAATTCCTAATTGTTCTATTTGGTCAAGCCAAAGGTTGAACTCGGTTTCTTTTTCGAAATAATCCCAGGTATTTCTAAAAACTAGATAATCAAAATCAGTCCAATTTATATTTGCATCATCCCAAATTTCAGCGGTTGCAGTAATAGCGTGCTTAGCCAATTCTGGAATTAAAAGTTGGTCTTGTGGCGTTAATTCAGGCAGTTTTTTGCAGGTTAGTAAGGCAATTTTCATTTTCGAATAGTGTAATGGGTTAGTGGATGCTATTTTGGAAATGATTCTCCTAGCCCGGATAGAAGTGAAAATCCTTTTTTATCCTGAATGCAGTTCAGGATAAAAAAGATTGTAATGGATAGCCGGAAAAAGCTCCTGAAAAAAAAAACTATTTTGTGATATCGCTTTCCACCATACCGTCGCGTAAACGAATTATTCTATGGGCGTAAGCGGCAACTTCCTCTTCGTGAGTTACTAAAATAACGGTATTGCCCTGTTCATGAATGTCATTAAAAAGCTTCATAATCTCTTCAGAGGTTTTACTGTCTAGATTTCCTGTAGGTTCATCTGCGAGAATGATAGAGGGCTTGTTGACTAAGGCTCTGGCAATGGCTACACGCTGGCGTTGTCCACCTGATAATTGATTGGGTTGGTGATCCATTCTGTCCCCTAGGTTGACTTGCTCTAACACTTCGGCGGCGCGAGCAGTTCGTTCTGATTTAGAATATCCAGCATAAATCATAGGCAAAGCGACATTAGCCAGCGCAGTGGTGCGAGGCAATAGATTAAAAGTCTGAAAAACAAAACCAATCTCTTTATTTCTAATTTCGGCTAATTCATCATCTTTCAGCTTGCTTACATCTTTACCATTTAAAATATAAGTACCAGATGTGGGTGTGTCTAGACAACCTAAAAGATTCATCAAGGTGGACTTTCCAGAACCAGAAGGTCCCATCAGTGCTACATATTCGCCTTTATTAATTTTTAAATCAATACCTTTTAGGACATAAATAATCTCGTTACCAAGGACAAAATCTCTTTTGATATTGGTTATTTTTATTAATGGATCTGACATTGTTATTTGCAATTGATGATTTATGTTTTTTGAATTTTAAAAGTACAAAACACTTTTGAATTAAAGGTAAGTTGCCTAAAATACATTTTTGTTACAAAAAAAATAATATATAGCAATCTTTATCTTTAAAGGGAACCACTCCTTATAGGTAAGGTAATTTTAACTAGTCCTAATTGTTCTTTAAATAGGCACTAGATACTACCTTACTATTTGCTCCATATAATAGTAGCTGTTTGATTGAAGGATAGTTTAGAATTTACAGGCTGATATACTGCTTATTTGGTCTCAATCTCTTGTTGGTTTTGATTTATTTCATAATTGTGTAAATAGTTTATATAATTAACATGTTTATATTGAATGCAATACAATCCGCAGTACATTCGCTTCATAATATTTAACAAATATAAAATCAAACATTATGAAAAGTACAAATTTAGTATTAGGTATGGCGGTTATAGCCTTAGGATTTACATCTTGTAAAGATGAGAAAACAGAAGCAGCGAATAAAACAGTAGAGTCTTATGTTGTTTATGTTGACTCATTAGAAAATGTAGCTTCAATGGATGCTAAAGCAAACTGGTCTTCAATAGAGGCTACGTATGAAGTAAGAAGCAGTCAAGCTGAAACGGCACTTTCAGATTTAAAAGAAAATGAAGAAGCTAAAGCAAAAATAGAAGCAAGTAAAGCAAAATATGCTGCATTACAAGCTAGAATGCAAGCAGAAATGGCAGCATCAGCTCCAAGTTCTAAACAACAAATGAGAAATTCATTGTTTGGTGAAGGAAAAATTGGTGAGGATATGAATTTTGGTTGGGTAAACGCTGCTAACATTCATAGTGTATACCAACAATTTGTTCATACAGTTGAAGATAATAAAGACAAGTATTCTCGTGAAGACTGGGATGAAATCAAATTGATGTATGAAGCATTAGATAGTAGAAAAAATACTGTTGAAAAAGAAGGACTTTCTTCTGAAGATAACAGAAAAATTGCAGGATTAAAATTGAAATTTGCACCAATGTACACATTGAACAGAATGGGAGCAAAAACAGAAGAAATGGAAAAAGCTAAACAATAAGGTTTTACTTATTCAAGTTAGAAAAGACAGTCAGAGATGGCTGTCTTTTTTTTTGTTTACTAAACTCTGATGATGAAATGTTCTTTTGGCTGTTCGTATCTAAAGAAAACAAATCCCCATTGAAAAGTATCAATAGTTACCGTAACCTTTGGGTGTTTTTTTATCGTTTCCCAAGCATCCTCCATTTGTCGAGACCAGTGAATATCATCAAAAATCCACACCGTGTCATTTGTTATTGTGGGCAATAGTTGCTCAAAGTAATCTAGGGTAGCTTTTTTTTGATGGTTTCCGTCGAAGTAGATTAAGGAAATTTTTTGCGTTGCAGTATTCAGTGATTGATTCCATTTTTTGAAATAATTATTGAATTCAGTTATTACAAATTCGACATTGGTTAAGCCAAATTTTTCTAATTGCTCTTGGGCAATTTTTGATGTTTCTGGACAGCCTTCAAGCGTTGTTATTTTTGTTTTCGTTTCGCTGTTTTGAGATCCTAAGGCTAGGGCAGAAGTAGCCAGTCCTAAAGACGTACCGATTTCTAAAATAGTGTCAGGCTGGAAATAAGTTATAATTCGCAATAATAGTTCTCCTCGTTTCTGTGTGATTCCTGCTGTTTTAGCAATTCTAGCGATTTCTCTGGTGTTTGATTTAAAGACTTTAGAACCTGCGCCAAAATCAGTTACATCTATGGTGTTTTTATTTTCTAAAAGTGCCTTCCTATATTCTTTTAAAACTTGGTACTCCGGTTTTGGCTTGTGGTCATAAAAACATTTAGTAATCAAAGTGAATACAAAAGGAGAGTGCACGGCATGCTCGTTTTTAGAGTGCCAAAGGAATTTTAGGTAAGATTTGATTTGGAATAGCATAGCGTTTATTACACAAATTGTCACAAAGGAAGCGCGAAGATACAAAGGCATTTTATAATTGCGGAATTTTATATTGCAATTGGTTAGCGATTGTTATTACTAAGTTCATAAATGCTATTAGCAGCATTGTCCTCCTCTTTTCTGTGTTCCATAAAATGAAAGCCACTTTTTTCTAATAATTTTTTAGAATGCTCATTTTTGTTGTGCGTAAAAGCTTCTATCTTATCAAGGTTTAACTCATTGAATCCAAAATCAATAACGCATTTTAGTGCTTCACTCATAATTCCTTTATTTTGGAAATCAGGAATTAGATTATAGCCCACTTCGGCTATTGTGTTGTTTTCTGAGAAATTCCACAAACAGATTGTTCCAATAATTTGGGGATCATTTTTATAACTGATTCCCCAAGAAACCGACTTAGTATTGTGAAGGTTTTCGTTTATTCCTGCGATAAATTGAAGCGCTTGTTCGATAGTTTTCGTTTTTCTATTTTCTGGTCTTTCGATGAATTGATTAATCGTTTCGTCAGAGCGTAAGTATAAGATAACTGCCGCATCTGATTCCTCAATCTCTCTTAGTAAAAGGCGTTCTGATTTTATTTCTGGAAATGGGTTGAAGTTCATTTTGATTTAGTTTTGTAATGAACGAATATAATTAAAATTTGGTTATACAGAACCCTATTTTATTTATCTACAGACTTGCTTTTTTGACGAAGGTAAAAGGACGTCGAAGTATTGAGAGGGATTTTTTAAATCGTACGTTACGATTTTTACACCATGGTATTCCCGCGATACTGTGTTTAGGAAGTACAAATGTTCGAAAAAAAAAGCGGTTTGAGTTAATACCCACACCGCTTTTTATTATGATAAATTTGCTATTACTAATCAATTAAAGTAACCAAATCTTCCTTGCTTTTTCTCACTTTAGTAAGATTAACTAACCAGTCATTTTCAGTATCTCTATAGCCCACAGGAAGCATAACGCAACTTCTAAGTCCTTTAGCTCTTAAGCCTAATATTTCATCTAATGCATCAGCATCAAAACCTTCTAATGGCGTACTGTCAACTCCTTCAAAAGCGGCAGCAGCAATAGCTTGAGAAAATGCAATGTAAGCTTGTTTAGCAGCATGGTTAAAGTTTTCTTCAGCATCCTTTTGCGGATAACTGTTTAATAACATCTGGCGGTAATTTTCCCATCCTTCGTTTTTCATGTCACGAACTGAGTTTGTCAAATCAAACATTTTGTTAATGCGTTCTGCTGTATAGGTATCCCAAGCTGCAAATACAAATAAGTGGGAACAATCAGTGATTACAGATTGATTCCAAGCGATAGGTCTAATTTTTTCTTTTACTTCTTGATTTGTAATTACTATTACTTCAAACGGTTGTAAACCACTTGAGGTAGGAGCAAGCGATATTGCTTCAATTATGTTATCAATTTTTTCTTGTGGTACTTTTTTACCATTCATCGCTTTAGCAGCGTATCTCCACTCTAATTTGTCTAATAATTCCATAGTGTCTGTTTTTATTTTATTGTTTTATTCTAAATTTTTGTTGTCTTCTGTGAGTACTTTAATCCATTTATTCAGCATCTCTTTTAACTGAATCACATCGTCAACGTTGACGTTCTCCGTAAGTAATACTTTGATGAGTTTGTCAGGAATGGGCTTTGCTTGGTCTTTTAAGTTTTTCCCTTTTTCTGTAAGCGTTACAATAACACTTCTTTCATCTGTTTCAGAGCGATTGCGTTGTAGCAGTTCCATTTTTTCCATGCGTTTTAGCAATGGCGAAAGAGTGTTGGTATTCAGGAGCAGCTTTTCTGTAATCTGATTTACAGAAAGTGTATCGTTTTCCCAGAGTACCATTAATACCAAATACTGCGGATAGGTAATCCCCATTTCGTCTAAGTAAGGTTTATAGGCCTTAGTGATCAAACGGGAAGCGGAGTAGAGCGGGAAACAGACTTGACTGCTTAATTTTAATTGAGCATCATCCATATTAGTCGGCTGTTTTACTATTTCTCCAAGCTTGATACGAACCTGCTGACCATAAAGCCCAGGCAATCAGTACGGGTTGGAAAAACAGACGTATTAAACGTGCGTTATCTGAATCTAAAGCTCCAAAGGCATCTTTGTGGTCGAGGTATTGCGCAATATTACCAGGAAACACTAAAACGAAAAAGAGCGCTAGTACCCAACCAAATGTTGCTCGTTCTTTTTTCCAAAAAGCCAAACCGAGACCCAATGCCATTTCTACTACACCTGATAGTACCACCACCAAGTCTTTGCTTAGCGGCAGCCAGTCTGGTACTTGTGCTTGAAAGTCGACTCTATTAAAAGTAAGATGACTGAATCCAGCATAGACCATAAAAAAGGCTAGTAGTATTCTAAAAATATTTTGCGTTAACGTAGTTTCTATAGTTTTACTCATTGTTTTTATTTTTATCGCAGGCGTTTGTGTCGCGTGCGATGCAAATGTAGTTAATTGTTTTGTGCTTGCGATTTATTTGCGGGTAAACTTATTATTTTGACGAAGGAGGTTTTTTATTTAGAGGTCCTCCTCCGTATTGATAAAGATTATAAATCTGTTCTAGCTTAGTTGGTAATATTTAGGATCATTTGCGTTCCTTAATTTTTAAAAAGATTAAATTTTAGTTTAAGAATGGAGTAGGTGTTTATTGGTCAGTTTTTAGATTACAAAACCACGCTTAAGTTAAGCCTAAACCCGCCATATAGGCAAACGGCGGCTGTAGCCAATTTTTTTTTAAGTTTCATGTTGTCCAACTTTAGTTACTTTACCCTTTTCAAAATAGATGTCCAAAACATCTGGGTCAATATTGAATAATCCAGGCACAAACCCTAAATCATACGCAATATGGCTTTCATCGTAAAAATAAAAATCATCACCTAAAAGTTCGATTACTTCTTCCTTTGTTTTTCCAATCAATATTTCGCCTTTAATGATGTCATTTGACATTTTGTATCTCTCTTCCTTATTTTTATTCCATTCTTGCTTGTTAAAGTCGGTCTTGGGATAATAAGAAATTGAAAAAATCCAAATCATTATAATTCCAATATATAATAGAGGACTTAATATAACTGTAGGAATGATGGCTAAATATTTTCTATTATTCTCATTTCCTAGTTTCAATCGCATTAAAAACCAATTAGTTATAAAATAAATTGGAAATGCCAGTATCAATATTATTATGGGGACTTCAGGGCTCATATTAACCTAAAATTTTATCGATTGATTGCTTGTCAAGCCGAATAGTTTCTAAAATAAATCGTGCGAATTCTTTGTCTTTCCTTTTTGCTTTATCAAACGTTTCCATTAATCCAGACACATATAATCTTTCGTTGACGGTCATTCCTCCGAGTCCATCTACCTTTTTTACTTTTTCTAAAATCTCCTCTTTTGTCATTTCTATTTATTTACAGGGTTTTTCCTGAAATTGGCTAAAACGTTCTGATAATAGAGCGGGTTTAGGACTAAATTAAGCCCAATTTTCGGATTTGCCCAATCATCCCAAATGCAAACCATCTTTCCATTAAACCTATTGCTCAAATCCGTTGTAATAGCTGGTTTATGCTGTGTTTTTATGGAGCTATTTCTAAAAGTTTTTTTCTGTAATCTGTAACTATTTTTTTGATTTCAAATAGATTCCATTCAAAATTAAGAAGTTCTAAACCTTCAAAAATTGGAGAATTATCCACGACGTTCTCACTATTAATATCTAAATTAAATGATTTTAATATTTCAGCTGTTCCATTATGAAATTTTGCATCTTTATGCTTGTAGTAATTAGCAAGTCCAATTATTAATTCAATCTGATTTCTCTCAAAATCTTTATACTTATTATCTTTTTTATAATATTGTACTTTATTTTCAGGCTTGTCAAATAAATCGTTGATACTACCATTTATATAATTTTGAAAAGCAATAAAAGCGAGTCCATAAATTGGTTCGCTTTCTTCTCTCATCCAAATTCCATCATACCAATCAAATTCTTTATTTTTCTTAACTATTGTTTGAATTGAATTTTCAAGTCCAGTTATTATTAAAGTCAAACTTTCAACTCTATAATCCATTTCTCGCCAATGTGTCATTTCAATTTTTTTAGTGATTCAATTTTCGTAGTTAACTTTGATTTAAAATTGTATGATATTTATTATTCCACTGTATCATTGTATCCAACTACTACATACCATCAAATATATACAACTTTTTTTATTTTAAGGTTTGTAATCATTTTCTTTAGTATTTAATTTTACTTTTTACTTCATGAAGTGGGATTGCTTCCCCAGTTTACTTCACTCAAAAGCATAAAAAAACCCGAGATGCAAAAGCAGCTCGGGTTCTGAATTTTATATAAAAAGTAGAATTAGTCTTTCAATCCTAATTTAGTTAAAATAGTCTCTAATAAACACCATTTAGTAAAACCAGATTGAATTAAATTAACGCCTATAAAAGCGGTAAACCACAACCAATTTATATTTACATAGATTGCCAATAACAAACTGATTAGGATAAAAGAGCCTACTGTAATTCTAAAAACTTTATTTTTCATTTTTTATAATTTTTATTAATTGTGTTTTTCAATATTTAATACTGCCACATGAATGTTTGATAAACTTTCTTGCTGCGTATTGAATTCGTTTACTTTTTCGATAAGTGTATCTACATTTTTATTGTCTATAAAGGCGTAATACAGTATGGATTCGTTTTGGCTCATTTCACTTCCAAACCAATTCCCTTCCATTGACACTTCAGAAATATCCTTAAATCCTGTTACATCTTTGTAGCTAAAGTTTTTCACCTCTGCTTGTTTTAGCATTTTTTTGATGTCTTGGTCAAATGCCGCTATGGCTGTTATGATAAGTAGTTTCATTTGTTTTTTTTTGTTTAAGGTTTGAAGTTTAAGGTTTTAGTGCTGTAACTTTAAACCTTAAACTTTGAACAATTTTTATTTTTCCCATTTCTTTCTCTCCGTCACATAATAGATCAACGGCACTACAATTAATGTTAGAATAGTAGAAACGATAGCTCCAAATACTAATGAAATCGCCAATCCTTGAAACAGTGGATCAAATAAGATAATGGAAGCTCCTATTACAACTGCTCCGGTTGTCAATAGAATAGGAGAGGTTCTTACTGCTCCAGCCTCAATAATCGCTTGTTTTAACGGTACGCCATCATCCAGTCGGATTTCGATAAAGTCAATCAGTAGAACTGAGTTTCTTACCATAACTCCTGCCAAGGCAATCATACCAATGAAAGAAGTTGCTGTAAAATAAGCACCTAACAACCAGTGTCCAAACACAATCCCGATTAACGAAAGCGGAATAGCAAGCATCATCACGATGGGTGTTTTAAAGTTTTGGAACCAGCCTACAATTAACATATAGATGATCACTATGGCTACCCCAAAGGCAATACCTAAATCACGGAAGACATCCAAGGTAATCTGCCATTCACCATCCCATTTTACGGTAAAATCACTTTCATCTGTTGGTTGGTCCATGTATAATTCATTGAGTTTATAGCCTTTTGGGATATTTATTTTATCCAGTTTTTCAGTCATTCCTAAAATGGCGTACACAGGACTTTCCATTGCACCAGCCATATCAGCTGTTACATAAACCACGCGTTTTTGATCTTTTCTATAAATGGTTTTTTCTAAAGTATCTGTTTTTACTTTTACTAAATCACTTATCGGAATCATATTCCCTTGGCTTCCTTTTATTTTTAGATTCTGAATGTCTTGTAAGCTTGTTTTGTCTTTATCGTCAAGCGAAAGAACAATACCTACATTATCATTAGAATTCTCAGCATACAAATTAGAAATAGGATGTTCTTTCAATAAATAAGTCAAATTTCCCACTATTTGTTGTGGTGCAATCCCGTTAAGCATTGCTTTCTCTTTATCCACTTCTAGTTTGTATTCTGTTTGATTGTCCTCTACAGTCCAGTCAATATCTACGATACCATCCGTTTTGTGTAGAATGTCTTTTACTTGTTTGGCCACTTTAATCTGGCCCTTATAATTTGGTCCATAAACCTCAGCAACCAATGTTGATAGTACTGGAGGTCCAGGCGGAACTTCTACAATTTTTACATTCGCACCATATTTTTTAGCGATTTTCTGAATTTGAGGACGCACATTTTTAGCAATGTCGTGACTTTGTAATTTTCGATCTTCTTTGTGTAATAAATTCACTTGAATATCAGCCATATTACTTCCACCACGCAAATCATAATGACGAACTAATCCGTTAAAAGTGATTGGTGCCGATGTTCCAATGTAGTTTTGATAATCAACAACCTCTGGAATTGTGGTTAAATACTGCGCAATTTCTTTAGTAACTGCTGATGTTCTTTCCAGAGTCGCTCCTTCAGGCATATCAATTACTACTTGAAATTCATTTTTATTATCAAAAGGCAACATTTTTACTAAAACCGATTTGGTAAAAAACATACCAACAGAAACAAACAATAATAACACAGTCACTCCCACAAGTACTCTTCGCTTCATGCTACTTTCCAGTAAAGGACGCTCCAGCTTGCTGTATATTCTATAGATGAAACTAGTTTCTAGTCCTTCATTCTCTTTATGTTCTTGCGTATCTTTTTCTTGTAATAAATGGTACCCTAAATAAGGCGTAACAGTCAAGGCAACAAACAGTGATAGTATCATGGCAATCGAAGCACCAATAGGCATCGGACTCATATAAGGTCCCATCATTCCAGATACAAACGCCATAGGTAATATAGCGGCAATAACCGTAAATGTTGCTAAAATCGTTGGGTTTCCTACTTCATTTATCGCGTAAATAGCGGCTTGTTTAAATGGTAATCGCTTCATCTTGAAATGCCTGTGCATATTCTCGGCTATAATAATACTGTCATCGACGACAATTCCCACCACAAAAACTAAGGCGAAAAGCGTGATTCGGTTTAATGTATAATCCAGCATATAATAACTGAATAAGGTCAATGCAAAAGTCAATGGTACCGAGAAGAAAACAACTAGTCCACCTCTCCAACCCATGGCAAGCATCACTAAAAACGTTACCGCCAAAATAGCAATACCCAAGTGTAGTAATAATTCACCCACCTTATCTGATGCCGTTTCACCGTAATTTCTAGTTACTTCAACATGAACATCATTAGGTATGATAGTCGTTTTTAAATGTTCTACTTTGTCAATGATTTTTTCTGATATTTTCATCGCATCCGCACCTTTTACCTTACCTACAGATATCGTTACAGCAGGATATTCAGATTTTGCGTCTTTGTATTTTTCGTTTGATTTACTATACCCAAAGGATACATAACTTTTTGCGGTAGACGGACCGTCTTGAACTGTAGCCACTTGTTTTAAGTAAACAGGCATGTTTTTATTAATCCCTATAACCAGATTTTCTAAATCGTCAGCTGAGGTTAAGAACTTCCCTGTCGTAACTAAATATTCCTCATCGTTATTGACAAAACTCCCTGATTGAGAACTGCTGTTATTCGCTTGAATCATTTGCATAATACCCATAGGGTCGATGCCATTCTCTGCCATTTTATCTTTGTCCAAAATCACTTTTAGCACTCGGCTTCTTCCACCAATTTCTTTGGTAATCGCAACATCTTTTACTTTTTCTACTTCAGATGTTACTTCTTCGGCAATTTGGCGCAATTGAAAATCGTCCATTTTATCGCTCCAAAGCGTGATTCCAAGCATAGGCACGTCATCAATAGAACGTGTTTTTACCATTGGTTTGTACACTCCTTTTGGGAACATATCTTCGTGCTTTGCCAGTTCGTCGTATAATTTCACATACGAACGCTCCACATCCTGACCTACATAAAATTGAACGATAAGCATCGCCTGACCATTCATAGCCATTGTATGCACGTGCTCAACCCCTTTAATATTTGAGATGATTTTCTCTAAAGGTTTGGCCACACGGCTTTCTACCTCTGTAGGGCTCGCTCCTGGATAACCCACCATGACGTCAGCCATCGGAACATTAATTTGTGGCTCTTCTTCTCTCGGAATAAGAAAAGAACTATACACACCAATGATCATCAAACCGATCATCATCAAAATAGTTAGTTTTGAATTGATGAAAAAATTGGCAATTTTACCTGAAATTCCTTCTTGCATAATATTTTATTTATTTGGGCGTGACCACAAGGGTCGGGCTATTCGTTTCAATCTTTTTGTTAAAAAAAACAAAAAGGATTTCCACTGCTATCCCTCACGCAGTATTAAGGACTACTTTTTTATTCATTTTCAGTTTAGGTGTTCTGATTTTTGAACTTTAAACCTTAAACTTTAAACTTTTTTTACTTAACACTTACCTTCGCTCCGTTGAATAATTTTCCTTCGGCAGAGATAATATAGTTTTCATCAGCTGATAATCCAGACAATACTTCCACTTGGTCACCATAAGTTTTTCCAGTACGCAACCATCTTAAAAGGGCTACATTTTCATTTCCTATAGTGTATATTCCAGTAAGTTGACCTTGTCTTATCAAAGCACTTTCTGGAACTAAAATCACATCACTTTTGGAAATATTCGATTTGTTTTCAACAGGAAACTGTACATTAACAAACATTCCTGACAAGACTGAACTGTCCGTTTTATCTAAATTTATTTTCACCAGATATTGTCCACCCGTGTTTTTTGCAGATAAACTCACTTCGCTTACTTTACCCGTCAATTTTTCATTTGATGATTTTATTAAAACGGTTACTGGCATTCCTTTTTTTATACTAGTAATATCAGTTTCAGAAACCATGGCGCTTACCTCTAATTTAGATGCACCTTCAATACTTACTAATGGCATTCCAGGATTAGCCATATCACCTTCTTTTACGAAAGTATTAGTCACCACACCAGAAAACGGTGCTGTAATATTAGAATAATTGAACTGTGCCAAAACTTCATTACGCATTTGTTTAGCACCTTCAAGTCCCGCTTTGGCCATTTCATAACGAGCGGTCATATCATCTAATTCTTTTTGTGAAGCACTTTGTTGCTTGAATAAGGTCACAAAACGATCGTAATCTTTTTTGGCACTATTGTAACCTGCAGTTGCTTGAAGAATATTGGCATCTGCTTGCGCTTTTTTAGCCAGTAAATCAGAATTATTAATACTTACTAATGTTTGTCCTGCATTTACTTTTTGTCCTATCTGAACATATACTTTAGTTACATACCCCATCATTCTAGTACTCAAATCAGCACTATTTTCGGCTTCAATTTTCCCACTTGCACTTACAAATGGACTGTTGTCATTTTCAGAAACGCCACTTACTTTAACGGCAATTGCAGGAGATTCAGCTACCGCTTCTTTTTTCTCTCCATTACAGGATGTTAAAATAAAAAGGGAAATTGAAATTAGTGTTATTATTTTTTTCATGGTTTTTCGTTTGATTATTTTTGTCTTTATTCTTTACTCTATTTCGGAACTCTTATTTCGTTAAGAATTGTAAGTACTGTTGTGTGTAATTGTATTCAAAAACAGCTTGTAAGTATTCCAATTCTTTTTTGAACATTTGAGTTTCAGATTGTAATAAGTCTGTTGTTTTTTCTAAACCTTGTTCAAAACGATTGCTTCTGATTCTGTATGCTTCCTGTGATTGTTCAAGATCCAACTTAGAAAGATTGACCTTATTCTCGGCATCATTCAGCTGGCGATTTGCTTTATTCAATTCCAGTTGGCTTTTAGCTTTATACTGTTGTGTTTCAATCTCCGCTTTTTGGAAATCCGCTTTCGCTTTTTCCATTTTTCCAATTGATTTATAACCGTCAAATACATTCCAAGATAATTGCGCTCCTACCACATATCCTTTTGCGTTAGTCCCAAAAAGGGTGTCATCGTACAATTCATAACTTCCAAAAGCATTTAAACGAGGCAAGAAAGTCATTTTGCTTGATAACAACATTTTTTGATAAGCTTCAGTAGATTGATCCATCGCTTGAATATCTTTTCTGTTTGCTGAAAGGGTAGTGTTAATTGTTTGTATGTTAATGTTATTTTCTAATGCTTCTGCAGGTTTGTATACTTTATCTCCAAGATCTTCATTCAATAAAAAAGCCAAGTAATCAGAGGCATTTTGCACATTACTTTTTGCATATTGCAATTGGTTTTTTATTTCACTTACACGAACCTTTACAGATAGCAAATCTGTTTTTTGAAGTATTCCTTGTTTAAAATAGTTTTCTATTAATTTCAAGTTTTCGGCAGCAGTTACATTCGCTTTTTCTAAAACGGCAACAGCTTTATAGGCAAGTTGCAATTCCATAAAAGATTTATTGACTTCTAGTTCTAGGTACTCTTTGGTGCGTTCCGTTTGTAGCGAATAAGAACTCATCTTTGCTCTTGCCGCCTGTCTTTCATACAATCCATCGATATTGATGATGGGTTGCAGAATTTCAATTTTAGTGGCAAAGTTTGTAGTTCGATGTGGATTATTTAATAGTTCCGGATTAAAATCAGCGGCCGTCAAAATACCTTGATTCAATTTAGAACCAAAAGCCATTAAAGGATTAGTAGTTGCAATAGCCGTGTGTGAAGCGGTGATACTAGGTAAAAACAAAGAATTGGATTGTCTGTAATCTGCCTGTGCCGATTTAAACTCCTGATCTGCAATCTTAATTTGTAAATTTTTGTCGGCCACCTTTTGCCAAAGATCAGTTTTAGAAATAGCCAATGTATCTTGACCATAACTAAAAGCAGAGATGGAAATGGTTGCTAAGAGTGCTATTAAATTTATTTTCTTCATAATTTTTATTTCTAATTATTAAGGCAAAGATACTTTCGCAATAAGGGCTACACAGTAACAAATGTCACACTCGAGGAAAAAAGTAAAAAAGCATTTCAGATTAATCTCTAAAATGCTCCTGGTTAAATACTAAGTATTTAAACATTTTTAAAAATACCTTATCTTATTCTCTGGTGCTCCCATGTCCACCAGCAACAATTTTTAATATTCTTAAGTTTAGATAAAAATATTTAAAAAACTGTATGACAATGTTTTGCATTCTGTCGCGTTGTGATTTGGTTATTTTTGGCATCATAATTTTTTAATTTTTATAGAGGAAAACTTTTGAAGTTAATTCTGAATTTACTCCGGAATTAACCACCAAAAAGGTCGCATTTTAGCTTTATAAAGGAAGGCATAATGCAATGTCAGTTTTACCCAATGTCCTGCAAGTCCCATGTCACCAAACGTTTTCTTTAAATCCCTACCGCCAGTATTTTCAAACTTGACATAATCAGGAACAATAGGGAAGGTAGTCATACTTATTCCGTTTCCTTTGGTCATTCCGTACCCTGCAGAAGCAATACAAGCAGCTCCCATGTTACCCATAGATCCTTTATGATGCAAGCTCATTTTTCCTGATTTTATAGTATCTATAATGTTATCAGCAACTAGTTTTGCGGTGATTCCTGATGGCATTCCAGTTCTGGGCGGTGAAGGAAAAATATCAGTTCCGTTTTTACTTTTTCGGGGTTTCGAAATGCTGTGAGGCGGAGCAAAAGCAATTCCTGGCGCAAAAATATTTGAGTAACTTGGATTTTGATACGTTTCTGGCCAGTCTTGTACTGTCCATTCCTCATAAGGTCTTGGGGTATAATCAGCATCTACAATCATAAAACCTTTGAACAGCTTATCAGTAATATCAGTATTGTTTTTATCAAATGCTTTAAATCCATGACCAGAGAAGGCAGGGATTAACATAGCAAAATCATATTCTTCCGTTTTGTATTCCCCGTCAAGGTTTTCATAGTGCGCTTTTCCGTCTTCGACTTTGGTAACTCCTGCACCCAGAATCCATTTAATGCCTCTATCATTAAAAACCATTTCGACCATTTCGCTTGATTTCATAACATTTTTCCCAAAAGAAAGCGTCATTCCATCCATACCAAAATCACCCAATGCATATTCATTAGATATCCAAGTAACTTCGAATTTGTCTCTAATTCCTAGTTTCACTAATTCTCGCTCTACATTCAATATATATTCAAAAGCTGCACCTTGACAAGTTGCTTTTGCATGGCCAGTCCCAATTAGTATTTTGGCCTTTTTATTGGAAGTTTTCACTTCCTTTATTAACTCATGTAATGCTATGGAAGCTTGTCCTGCATGATCGTAAGTGCATACGGAGTACACTTTATTTGTTTCGGGTACTAAGCCTTCGGTTAAATTAAATGCCAGTTTTGGTCCAGTAGCATTAATTAGATAATCATAGGTCACTTTTTCTTGAGTTCCTTCATTTATGCCATAGATATGTTCAACTAGAATATAAGGATCCTTTTCTTCGGCATCTCCTTCGGGGTAAAAGGCAACAGCTTTGGCTTGTTTGTAACCAATTCCTTTTTTTGCATATAAAGGTTCTAAAGGAAAAATGACATCTTTGGCATGCATTTTACCAATACCAACCCAGATATTAGAAGGAACCCATTGGTAATTTCTGTTAGGAGAAACTACTAATACTTCATGTTCCTTTGAAAGTTTACGCCTCAAATGAGCCGCAGCTGTATGACCGGCAATTCCGGCTCCTAATACTACTATTTTAGACATAGTTTATTTTGTTTTTAGTTGGTCTAATTGCTTTTGAATTAAACTTCTAATTTGTTTTTGATTTGGAAGTATTAAACCAATAACTAATACCTGCTGAGAAATAGAATACTTCTTTCAGATCTTCTTTTATAATTGCATCTTCAGTTACAATAGTAGCATTACCTTGAGGGAATGCTAAATGAGGTGAAAAAGAAAATATAAATGATTTGGAATAGTAATGTATTGGCAAACTCAGCTCTATATTTAATAAATTAAACTTGTTTACTTCATCAATCCCTACTATTGTAGTTCCAATTTGCTGATTTTCGTTAGTTCCATTACCTTTTCTATTTCCTACGCGATTGTACTGGTAATATTCCTGATAAAAATATTGAGATCCTGCATGAGCAGCGATAGTGGGTGTTATTTCTAGACTTTTATCAGTTGTATATAATGATTTAGCGAGTTGTGCACCTACAAAAAAATCGGTATTACTGTCTTTACTGAAGTAACTGCTTGCCAGTATGGAAGCTTCAAGTATATCAAAATCATAACTTATAAATGCTGAGACATCTGCTTCTATTTCTGATTGAATACTATAACTATTATCATTAAAAAAATATTTTGTTCCAGAAATAGCACCACTTAATTTATTAGAATCAAAATGATATCCTGCTGTTAGTAAAAATAGATCAACTCTGTTTTCATTTGATTTAGTAAGATAGGATAAGGACGCGTCAGCAAAAAAACCGGAGGCGTCGTAATAGCCTAAGGAAGGAACAATATAGGGTGCAGTGATAGAATCACGGCGTCCCATAAATACAGCGTCATTTTGAAAACTAATATCGGTTAATATATAGGATTGGGCTTTCTCAATATTCTTATTATTCTGTGCTATTATAAAAAAAGGAGTACTAATGCATAGCAAGAAAAATACTGTTTTTAGATTTTTCATTTTGAATAAATTTAAGTATTAGTAATAAAAGGAGCGAATGCATTCTTTATACATAAGCTCCTTTATATTATTTTATCAAAGGATTAATATCCTCTTTTTTGACTCTTATTCATTTTTTGCATTGTTGGTTTTTTTTGCATTTTTGTTTTATTCCTGTTTTTGTTCATCTTCATGTTTTTTTGAATACTCATTTTTCTTTGTTGGTAGGTGTTTTTAAACATTTTACCATCCATATTCAAACACTCTCCTTCTTGAAGACGTTTTAGTTTTCTGTTTCCTTTTTGATAAGAACCATCAGGATTAACGACAACTCCATTACCCAAGCTAAGTTTTTGTTGTACACGTTTTTGTTCCTGATTCCGTATTTGGTAAACACTTCCATCTAGTACTGTTAAATGGGAACGGTTTTGATTGCGTTCCATCATTTGGCTTTGTGTAAGGTTTTTGTTTTCTTGTTTTATTTTTGATCTGTATTGATATTCATTAGAAAATACAGTTCCATCCATGTTTAAACATTCTCCATCACGTAAACGCAATCTATCACCGCCTTTTTTCTGATAGGTACCATCAGGATTAACTATTGTACCATCTGTTAATGTAATTTTGTCCTGTAATTTTATTTGATCACGATCTCTAATTTGTAAAAGATCACCATCAACTAACATTAAGCGATCTCGGTCGCGATCTTGATCTTTGTCTTGATCTTGTGCGAATAATGCAGTATTTCCTAAAACTGCAAAAACTAGTAATAAAAGAATCCTTTTCATTTTGTTTTATTTAGTAATTAATAATTATGTGAATTTATATTTTTTTTGAGATTTTGAATATGATAAATATCAGTTAATCAATAAGTTGTATTTGCTAT
The DNA here is from genome assembly GCF_041431375.1 of Flavobacterium sp. Arc3. Lineage (NCBI taxonomy): Bacteria > Pseudomonadati > Bacteroidota > Flavobacteriia > Flavobacteriales > Flavobacteriaceae > Flavobacterium > Flavobacterium sp. Arc3. The sequence goes on from NZ_JASMRI010000003.1 coordinate 98,076, forward strand.
TTTATTTATAGTTACATAAAGTTATAAAAAATCATTAAAACGTAACTAATTTAAAATGAATATTTTACAAATAATCCGATTGGATTTAATTAAGTGTAAATAGTAGCGTATTTCAGTGTAAGAAATTATTGAATTAAATATTCAGAATTACTTGTCTGACTATTTTTTGGGGATGAAATTGCGATTTTCTTTGTTTTGAATAAAAGAAATTTTAATTTTTCGATTTGTAAAGAATTAAATAGTATTTTTAAATCACAATTATCAAGAGCTGGTTGCCTAACACAAACCAGACTCAATTGCCTTTATGGAAATTAATAGTAAATAGAATAGCAATATATTCAAGTATACTAGTTTAAAGACTGTAAATAATTATATTTAAAAGGCATAGAAGTTTTTAATGTTTAGTTTAATTTTTTATGAATACGAATTCCCCCCAACCTTCTTACGAAGACTTACTCAAGATTATAGCAAATCAAAAAAAGGAGATAAATAGCCTAAGTAAAGGACGTAGTGCCTTAGCCGATTTTGAATTCTATATTAAAGAATCCGAAGATTTGTTATGCGTAGCGGGAATGGATGGATTTTTTAAAGAGGTTAATCCAGCATTTTTCAAAAAATTAGGGTATACAAAAGAGGAGTTATTCAGCACTAGTTTGATTTCATTTATTCATCCTGAAGATATTCTAAAAACCAACCTGGAAATAGAGCGATTGTCGATAGGGGAGGGTTCATTAAATTTCGAAAACAGATGTATTAAAAAAAATGGAGATATTGTAATTATGCAATGGACTACTAGTGTCGACCGTGCCGGAAAACTTATTTATGGAATTGGAAGAGACATATCCCAAATAAGAGAAGCGCAACAAAATTTAATTACCAGCGAGAGACTGTTAAATGATGCTCAAAAAACTGCTAAAATAGGAAGTTGGGAATTCGATATAATCAATAATAAAATGATTTGGTCGGAAGAATTATATTCCATCTATGAAATTAAAAAGAATCCGAAGGAGGATTTGTTTCAATCCTATTTTAAGTATTTTTCAGACGAAGAAGTTGTTCAATTTCAAAATAAAATAAATCAATGTGTACAGGATAAGAAGTCTTTTGAAATTGAAAAGTCAGGCCATTTTTCTGACGATAGAATAAAATGGCTTCATGTAATCGTTGTTCCAGTAATTGATAGAAATGGAAAAGTGATTGCGCTTCGAGGGAATACGCAAGATATCACTGAAAAAAGGCAAAGTAGGGATGAACTTGATTTACGAAGACAAACAGAAACGGAATTAAAACTAAAATTAATAGAAGAAGAAAGTAATCGTAAGTTTAAAAACTATATTGAAAATGCACCTGATGGAATATTCGTTGTAGATAAAGAAGGAAACTATTTAGATGCGAATCCTGCCGCAATTTTTATGACGGGTTATTCAAAGGATGAACTTTTAAAGATGAACTTTGATGATTTGTCAGGAGCCGAGTTAAACCAAGATTCCATTAAAGAATTCTATAATCTAGTAGAGAAAGGAGTAGGAAAGAAAGAACTTAAAATTACTACAAAAAAAGGAGAGCTGAAATGGTGTTCTATTGAAGCTGTAAAACTTTTGGAGAATCGCTATGTAGCCTTTGTTAAAGATATAACAGAAACTAAAAAAGCATTTGACTCCATCGCTCATAACGAAAAATATTTTCGTGCCTTGGTTGAAAATAATGAAAATATTATTACAGTACTTGATGAAAACTTAAAAATTTTATTTCGTAGCCCCTCAGCAGAAAGAATAACTGGATATAGTAACAAAGATTTCAGTTCAATTTCTGATAAAGAATATTATCATCCAGATTACGTGGACTACATGCAGGATATTATCCAGCAAACATTTAACAATCCCGGTATCCAAAATCCAGTTTTATTTCAGGTGAAACACAAAAACGGAAATTATATTTGGTTGAAAGGAATGTTAAATAATTTGCTTAATGATACTAGTATGAGTGGTATTGTAGCCAATCTAAGGGATGTCACCGAGAGTAAACTTGCCCAAGAATTAATTGAAAAAAGCGAAAAACGCTTCCGTTCTTTGGTTGAAAATAACGAAGGGATTATCACTGTTATTGATGAAAAATTAAATGTTTTATTCCGTAGCCCTTCCTCAAAGCGAGTAACAGGTTACACTGATGAAGAATTTAATGCTATACCTGATAAAGAGTATTTTCACCCAGATTATTTAGATTATATATATCAAAACATTCAAAACGCTATAGCAAATCCAGGGAAATTACGTCCCTTATTATTTCAGGTTAAACATAAAGATGGACATTATATCTGGCTTGAAGGTGTTATCAATAATAGGTTTCACGACAGCAGTATAAAAGGAATTATTGCAAATTTTAGGGAGGTTACAGCACAAAAAAATACGGAACTAAAATTAAAACAAAGAGAGCAGCTTTTTCATGCATTATTAGAAAATAATGAAGGTAGTGTTTTATTATTGGATAAGGATAAGAAAAGCTTATTCCGCAGCGAGTCTTCTAAGCGATTAACGGAATGGACGACTGAAGAATTTGATGGTCTTCTTGAAAATGAATTTATTCACCCTGATTGCATGTTGCATTGGCAGGATGTAAAACGAAAAGTATTGAGCTCTCCGGGTGCATCAATACCAGCGCTATTTCAAGTTAAGCATAAAAAGGGTCATTATATTTGGGTGGAAGGATTTTTAAAGAACATGATTCACGACCAAAATCTACAAGGAATTGTGGTTAATTTAAGAGATGTTACGGATAGAATTGAAGCAAATAAAACTTTAGAAAAAGAGCGTGATGTTTTTGCTAAAATTGCTGAGACTTCCCCAGGATTAATTTATTCAATGCGTCAAAATAAGGATGGTTCGCTAATTTATCCGTATGCGAGTGATGCTATTATAGCTATTTATGGCCTTGAACTTGAAGAAGTCGAAAAAGATGTTAATTGCATTTTTAAACTGATCCATCCTGATGATTTAGCAGGGGTTATTGAAAAAATCACTAAAACTAAAACGGAACTAGTCCCGCTAAAAGGGACCTATCGTTATTTTCATCCTACTAAGGGGTTAGTATGGCATGAGGTAAATTCGTTACCGGTGGTCGAACCAGAGGGCACTGTGATTTGCCATGGAATTATTACAGATATTACTGAAAGAGTAGTTGCGGATCAAAAAATAGCGAAGGCTAATAGACTTTATCTTTTTATTAGCCAGATAAATCAAATGATTGTTCGTGTAACTGATGAGCAAACACTTTTTCGTGAAGCCTGCTATATAGCGGTTAATGTAGGTCAGTTTAAAATGAGTTGGATTGGTTTGTTTTGTGAAAATTCTAAAAAACTAACTCCAATAATGATTGCTGGTGAAGAGTCGGAATATTTTGATATTGTTAAATCAATTTCTATAACGGATGTTGTTAATGGCAGCGGTCCGGGGGCTTTAGTATTCAGAGATGAAAAACATGTCGTTTGTAATGATATTGAAAATGATGTTTTAATGAAAAGGTGGAAAAATGAAGCTTTGGCGTGTGGCTATCATTCACTTATGTCATTGCCTATTAAAAAGTTTGGAAAGTTAGTAGGTATTTTTACGCTCTACTCAGGTGAAAAGAACTTTTTTGATGATCAGGAAATTGCCTTACTCGAAGAAGCAACTGGTGATGTAGGATTTGCCCTTGAAGTTTTTGAAAAGGAAATTCAAAATAAAAGAGCAGAAGAAGCTGTTTTTCAGAGTGAAAGAAGATACCATACACTTACTGAAGTTGCAGCTGTAGGTATTTTTCGAACGGATGCCTTAGGTTATACTACTTATGTTAATCCCAGTTGGACTCAAATTTCAGGGTTGTCCTATCAAAAAGCATTAGGTAATGGTTGGTTAGATGCTGTTCATGAAGAAGACAGGAAAACCATTCTTAATCGTTGGGAAAATGCAACGATAGAGAATGAAAAGTCATTGATTGAATATCGTTTTGTAAGGCCTGACGGCACTACTGCTTGGGTAATGGGACAAGCCATTCCAGAAAAAAATAGTGATAATGAGATTGTGGGCTACATTGGAACCATTACAGATATTACAGAACGTAAAGAGACAGAAGGTAGAATTTTTAAAGAAAAACTACTTTCAGAGACGATAATCAATAATTTGCCAGGGATATTTTATCTCTATGATGAAGCTGGGAAATTTGTAAAGTGGAATAGAAATTTTGAGCTTCTTACAGGGTACAGCGGCCATGAAATAAGTCAAATGACTCCACTGGATCTTTTTGATGAAGATGAGAAGGAAAAGATCAGCACAAGAATTCGTACTGTTTTCGAAAAAGAATCTCCTGGAATTGAGGTTGAGTTTTATACGAAAGCGAAAAAGAAAGTATACTATTATATCAATTCCTTAGCAATAGAATATGAAGGAAAAAAATGCCTTCTGGGCATGGGCTTAGACTTAACGGATCGTAAAAAAGCCGAAGAAGCAATTAAGAAAGCAAATGAACGATTTGAAATGATTTCATCGGCAACAAATGAGGCTTTGTTTGAATTGGATTTTATTAACGGTAAAAACTGGCATAATAAAGTGTTTTATGAGAATCTAAATTCTTATAATGAAAATTTGTCAAGTGAGGAAAATAAATTATTGTGGCGATCTAATCTACATCCTGACGATAGCGATAGAATTATTAAAAGTATTAAAGAATGTTATACTGGAGTTTCAAATTCCTGGTCAGATGAATTCCGGTTTTTAAGAGTAGATGGTACTTATGGCAATTTTTACGAACGTGCTTTAATTGTAAGAGATGATCAAGGAAAAGTGACACGTTTTATTGGATCGATGTTAGATGTTACTGATCTAAAAAAGGCTGAACAAGAATTGAAGAACGCCAATAAAAAGATGGAGGCAATAATTGATGCTATTCCAGATTTAATGCTTGAAGTAGGTTTAGACGGTACGATTTATAACTATCATTCGCATCTTAAAGATTCATTTATGGAATCTACTGATCGATATATCGGTAAGAAAATTTCAGAAATAGTACCTTCAGATGCAGCAAATTTAGCTTTCTCTGCACTCCGTGAAGCTGCTGAAAATGGTTTTTCAACTGGGCGTCAATACAACTTACAAAAGAAAAATGAATTACGGTGGTACGAACTGTCAATAGCACCTATGAAGGAAACGGATGAACATGATACCCATTTTATTTGTCTTTCACGTGATATAACAAAGGTCAAACTTATTGATGAGTCACTACAGAAAAGTGAAGAAAGATACCGAGGTTTGTTAGATAATCTGGACGCAGGGATTGTAGTCCATGCAGCAGATACTTCTGTAATTATGAGTAATAAGAAGGCATCAGAATTATTGGGTTTAAGTACCGAACAAATTTTAGGTAAAAAGGCTATAGATCCAATTTGGAAATATCTAAATGAAGACAATTCGATTATCGATGTTGAAAAACACCCGATTAGCCTTATCCTTAAAACAAAACAAGCTGTCAAAAATTTTACACTAGGAATTAATCACCCTAATAGTGGTAAAATAGTCTGGGTTTTAGTAAATGGTTTTCCAGTTTTAAATCATAGTGATGAAATTACTGAAATTGTAATCAGCTTTATAGATATTACGGAGCGAAAATTGATGGAAAGAGAATTGTTGAAATCAAAAGAACAATCTGAAACAGCAAACAAAGCCAAAACTGATTTTCTGGCAAATATGAGTCATGAAATTAGAACTCCATTGAATGGAATCATCGGATTTACCCATTTGTTGATGAAGTCAAAAATGGAAAAGAATCAGTCAGAATATATGGCCACCATTAATGAGTCGGCCGCTTCATTAATGCAGATTGTAAATGATGTTTTGGATTTCTCTAAAATTGAATCTGGGAAACTAGAACTGCATATGGAACAAGTAAATCTGTATCAGTTGACACGTCAGGTTATTGATTTATTCAGTCATCAGGCAAAACAAAAAAATGTTGATTTAGTATTGAATCTAAATGAGAATGTTCCAAAGCATGTATTTGGAGATTCTGTGAGACTAAAACAGGTTCTTGTAAACCTACTGAGTAATGCAATAAAATTTACCAGTTTTGGAGAAATATGTCTTGATATCAATAAGGTAGTGGTGCCAAAAAAGAAAATCACAACTTTGAGGTTTTCCGTAAAAGATACTGGTGTTGGAATTAAAGTAGCCAACAAGGATAAAATATTTAATTCATTTGTACAAGAAGATAATTCAACCAATAGAAAATTTGGAGGAACAGGATTAGGATTAGCTATTTCAAATCAATTGTTGGCATTGATGGACAGTAAATTGCAATTGATTAGTAAATATGGAGACGGAAGTGACTTTTTCTTTGAAATTAAATTTAAAAAATTCAAAATAAAGAAAGAGATAGCTGCTGAAAACATTATTGCAAGTGAAGTTGTGGTAATGGAAAGTATTAGAAATAAAAAAGTTTTAATTGTTGAGGACAATAAAATAAATATGCTTTTAGCAAAAACACTTGTCAAAAAATTAATTTCTAATTGTACGATTTATGAAGCTAAGGATGGGAATGAAGCAGTCGAACAATATAAAATGAAAAAACCGGATATTATTCTAATGGATATTCAAATGCCTACTAAAAATGGATACGAAGCGACCTATGACATCAGGGAGTTAGAAGGTGGTTCAAGTACGCCCATTATCGCAATAACCGCAGGTATAATGAGTGGTGATAAAGAAAAATGTTTGGAGGCAGGGTTGGACGATTATTTATCAAAACCAATTATTGAAGTTGATTTAGAACAAATATTAATTAAATGGCTGAATAAATAGAGTGCTTTTTTATGATTATTTCTTCGATATATCAAAGTCAGTTATATGTTCTCATTTATTGAGCAAGACTAAAGGTTTCTTTTTTTTTTTGATAATTTTTGTTTAAATTAGTTGAAAATAAAGCACGTATTTATGAAAAATGAAAAAGTCAAAATACAAGGGGTAATAAATCTACGTCAAAAAGCCGAGGCTAAACAAAAAAACGGAAATTCAGCATTTAACTTATCTGATAATGAAGTGTTTAGGCTTGTTCATGAATTGGAAGTTCATCAGATTGAATTAGAAATGCAGAATGAAGAACTTCTATTAGCTAAAGGAATGGCAGAAGTAGTTACTCATAAATATACGGAGTTATATGATTTTTTACCTTCGGCTTATTTTACCTTAAATAGGGATGGCGATGTAATCGAACTTAATTGGGCTGGGGCTGAGTTATTAGGGAAAAATCGATTTAAATTAATAAATAGCCGGTTCGGTTTTTTTGTTTCAGATGATACAAAACCAATTTTCAATGTTTTTTTAGAGAACGTATTTAAACATTTGAAAAAAGAATCTTGTGAAGTTACGATTATAAATGATGAAGGAGCAACTACTTATGTTTACCTTACAGCTAGAGTAGGGGAAAATACAAACCATTGTCATATATCAGTACTTGATATTACCGAACGAAAGTTGATGGAGATTGAATTAATTAAAGGAAAAGAAGAGGCAGAAGCCGCAAACATGGCCAAAACTAATTTCTTGGCTAATATGAGTTACGAAATTAGAACACCCTTAAATGGAATAATTGGTTTTACTGATTTGTTAATGAAATCAAATTTGGAAAAGAATCATCAGGAGTATATGTCTACGGTTAACGAGTCATCTATCATATTAATGCATATTGTGAATGATCTTTTAGACCTTTCTAAAATTGAAGCGGGAAAATTAGAACTTGAAATAGGAAAGACAGATATTTACGAACTAGCTAAGCAGGTTATAGATTTATTTAAAGGCCAAACGATAGTAAAGAAGATCGATTTAGTACTCAATATTGATTACAACGTATCACATTATATTCAAGCAGATGCGCCCCGGCTAAAGCAGATATTGGTCAACTTAATAGGCAATGCTTTGAAGTTTACTGATACAGGGAAAATTAGTTTTAATATCTCTGAAACTCCTGCTACTAACAAGGATTCTTGTATACTTAATTTCTCTTTAAAAGACACAGGTATTGGTGTAAAAGAGAGTAATAATAAAAAAATATTTAAGTCTTTTATTCAGGACGATAATTCTACAAGTCTTCGATATGGTAGCAATGGTTTAGGTCTATCCATATCAAATAGACTTTTAGTCTTAATGGATAGTAAGTTGCAATTAAAGAGTAAAGTAGGTGAAGGAAGTGATTTCTTTTTTGCCATTCAATTCAAGAAGCTAAACGCTAATCAAAGTAATTACTCTTCAATTATTAGTAACCGTATTATTCCTTTTAAAATGCTTTCTAAAAAGAAGGTTTTAATAGTTGAGAATAATAAAACAAATATGTTATTAGCAAGAATATTGGTAAAAAAAATATTGCCAAACGCTAGTGTTTTTGAAGCAGGCGATGGAAATGAAGCCGTGTTGCAATTTAAAAAAGAAAAACTAGATATCATATTAATGGATATTCAGATGCCCAATAAAGATGGACACGAAGCAACCAAAGAGATTCGCCGATTGACTAATGGTGAGCTAATTCCAATTGTTGCCATAACAGCCGGAATAATGACTGAAGATAAAGAGAAATGTTTTGAGTCAGGAATGAGCGATTATCTAGCAAAGCCCATTACCGTATCAGATTTGGAAATAGTATTACTCAAATGGTTAACTAAATAACACCTATTTTCAGACTTTTGAATCTAAAAAAACCGTCTTAAAGTAGTTTTCAATGAATAGTTGTAACATTAAATTAATTGAAAAAGCCTGTTAATTGAATAGGAGGCGGATGCATTTATTAATAGGTTTTGATTTAAGGAGTATGAATTACTTAATTCCAAGGTGATAGCTGTTTTTTCAATAGTGTATAGCTTGTGCGAAATGGATATAATTATACCAGAGACATCCTAAATTACTATACAGCGAGCGGAGTTTTTGCATGTTCTTTAAAACCTATAATCATCATTTTCTCTTTTTTAAATTCTAATGATAGGGTTAAGCATTTTTCTTGGGTTAAATTAGACCAATTGAATTTATGTTTGAGTCCAAAGCGTTCCGCTCCCATTCCTATAGCCTGTGCCAATTTTTCGGCATGATATGAAAATAGTACAATGCAATTGGACTATATTAAATTTACAATCGGTATCAATATGATAATTAACTGTTTTTAGAAAGTAAAAGTAGACCTTTAAGAAATAATAAATTATATTTAGCGTGAATTAGCGTAATGCTTTATTTTAAATATTAGGAGTGCTTTATAACAGTGCAATATCATAATGAAAAACAGAGAACATAAGCAAATTGTGCCAGCAGAAGGTACCGTTTCTAAAACAGCCAACGAGAATGTACTTAGCAGGGACCGGACTCGTGACTTTCCCATAGTTGGCATAGGAGCTTCTGCAGGAGGACTAGAGGCAATGGAATTATTTTTTAAAAACATGCCGCAAAATCCTGGTATGGCGTTCGTTGTTATTCAACATCTCGATCCTACTCATGTTGGAATTTTACCGGAACTATTGCAACGCAATACTGCTATGGAAGTGCTACAGGTAACAGATAGACTTAAAGTGCTACCTGATCACATCTATGTAATTCCCCCAAATAAAAGTTTGACAATATTAAATGGAGTATTGCATCTGTTTGCTCCTATTCAAAGCAGGTGGTTGCGATTACCAATCGATATATTCTTTCGTTCCTTAGCACTTGATAAGCTAAATAAAAGTGCTGGGATTATTCTTTCAGGAATGGGGTCTGATGGGAGTCTAGGAATTAAGGCGATTAAAGAACAGCTTGGATTTGTTCTGGTTCAGGAGCCAGCTACGGCAAAATTTGACTCGATGCCACTGCATGCCACTCAAGCAATTTTAGTTGATATTGTGGCGCCGGTAGAACAATTACCCGCTAAACTGATTGCACTTTTTGAACACACACTAGTACTAGAAAATGAGTCAAGTATAGATAGCAAAAACAGAACTAGTCTCGAAAAAATTATAATCTTACTTCGAGAAGAGACTGGTCATGATTTTTTACTGTATAAAAAAACGACTTTAATGCGTCGTATCGAAAGGCGTAAGGGAGTCCATCAATTAGATAACACGCAAGATTATGTTCGTTTTTTGCAGGAGAACCCTAATGAAATTCAGCTGCTTTTCAAAGAGTTATTAATAGGGGTAACTAGTTTTTTTCGTGACGCAAGTGTATGGAACAAACTAAGAAGTACTATTCTTCCTGACCTTATTAAAGGTTTACCAGATGGCTATGTACTTCGGGCATGGATTGCCGCCTGCTCAACAGGAGAAGAGGCATACTCGCTTGCCATAGCTTTCAAGGAAGTTCTAGAAAGTACAGGTAAACATAGAAATTTAACGTTACAAATTTTTGCTACGGATTTAGATATTGATGCTATAGAAAAAGCCCGCCGTGGTTTCTTTACCTCTAATATTGTTGTAGATGTTTCACCGGAAAGAATCAGTAAGTTCTTCAATATAGAAGCTGGTGGTTATCGCGTGAATTCAAGCATTCGAGAAATGCTTATTTTTGCACCCCATAATGTCATCAAAGACCCTCCTTTTACTAAGCTAAATATAGTGATGTGTCGCAATATGTTGATCTATATGGAGGCGCCTTTACAAAAGAAGCTAATTGAATTATTTAACTATAGCCTTCTCCCAGGAGGTATCATGATACTAGGCTCTGCTGAAGCCATATCTCATAATAATGAAGGGTTTGAGGTCTTAGATACTAAATTAAAGTTTTATAAGCGTACCAATATCTCTTTATCATCAGAATTAACAGATTTTCCTAGTTCTTTTTCAAGAAGTAAAACAGAAAATAAAGAAATAACTAATACCCCTAAAGTGGTCGAAAATATTCAAAATCTAGCAGATCAGATTGTACTTCAACAATTTGCGCCAGCCAGTGTGCTCGTAAATGACAAAGGAGACATTATATACATCACAGGAAGAACTGGTAAATATCTAGAACCTGTTGCCGGTAAAGCAAATTGGAATATCCATGCAATGGCAAGAGATGGCTTGCGTAATGAACTACCTAACGGCTTTCAAAGAGCACTGCGCAGTAGTGAGCCGGTTGAGCTGAGAAATATTAAAATTCGAAATAATAACGGAGATTTTAACTATGCGACCATAACAATTAAACAGATTGAAAGTCCTGATCAGTTAAAGGGGATGGTCCTGATCGTCTTTAAGGAGGAACGAGAGATTGTACCACCACATTTATCGCAACAGAAAAATAGCAAACTACAGTTGTCAGGGAGGCAGAAAGAACTTGAGTCTGAATTGCAGCAATCAAAAGAAGACTTGCTGAACTCACGCGAACAAATGCAAGCTTCGCAGGAAGAGCTGAAGTCTATCAATGAAGAATTACAATCAACAAACGAAGAATTGCAATCAACAAATGAGGAATTGACGACTTCAAAAGAAGAGATGCAAAGCTTAAATGAAGAGTTGCAGACCGTAAACGCAGAACTTCAAAATAAGTTGAGTGACTTTGAACAAGCAAATAACGATATGAAGAATTTGCTTAACAGTACTGAAATCGCAACACTTTTTCTAGACAAAGAGTTAAACATACGCAGGTTTACTGATCCTGTAATGAAAATATTTAAAGTCAGATCAGGTGATGCCGGTAGGCCTTTTACGGACCTAGTTAATGACTTGAATTATCCTGATATGGGTAATGATGCACGAAACGTAATTAAAAACTTAACCCCTGTTCAAAATACAATAAGTACAAAGGATGATAGGTGGTATAACGTTAGGATTATGCCCTATCGAACCCTTGATGATCGCATTGACGGCCTTGTTATTACATTTACAGACATAACTGTTTCAAAAAAAGCAGAAGAAACATTACTAAAGGAAAATAGGTACCGACGACTGTTTGAATCGGCTAAAGATGGTATTCTTATACTCAATGGAGAAACAGGTAATATTATTGATGTTAATCCATTTTTAATTGAAATGTTAGGCTATTCTTATGAGCAATTTGTTGAAAAAGCAATTTGGGAAATAGGCTCCCTTCAAGACATAGTGGCTAATAAAGAAAAATTCTCGGAGTTAAAGAAAAAGGAATTTGTCCGTTATGCCAATTTACCACTTCAAACAGCTGATGGAAAAGAGATTAAAGTAGAGTTTGTAAGTACGATGTACTTGATGAACAATAAAAAAGTAATTCAATGTATCATTCGAGATATTACAGACCGTAAACGAATCGAAGAAGCACTAACTTTTGCTGAGATGCGCTATCATCATCTTTTTGAATCAGCAAAAGAGGGAATCTTTTTTATTGATACCATGACTGGGAAAATAACGGATATAAATCCATTTTTGACAAAATTATTAGGGCATCCAAAAGAAGAGTTTGTTAAAAAACCAATTTGGGAAATCAATTTTTTTAAAAATATAATATCCAATAAGGATAAGTTCAAACAATTAAAAAAGAAGAAACCCGTAAATTATGAAAATGTCCAAATTGAAACAGCTAATGGGCAAAAAATTAATGTAGACTTTACTTTAAATACGTATATGGTTGATAATCATGAGGTAGTACAATGTTTTATTCGTAACTTTGCTATAGAGGGTTCGAAATAAGTGTTTCGAATTGATTATTAAATACCACATTAATAAAAATCCGTTTTAGTAATGGGATTCTAATTGTAGTAGTTAGTACATATGGCAAATAAGACAAACAGTTCAATAGTTAGTGGACTTCTTAGGCAAAAAGCCGAAGAATTACAAAAAAACAAATATCAATTGAAATTTGAGGAGAAACGTTGTGACGTGACGACTTTGAAACTCATTCATGAATTAGAAGTCTATCAAGTGGAGCTTGAAATGCAGAACGAAGAGCTTCTTTTAGCAAAAGAGCAAGCAGAACAGGCAATTGAAAAATACACAGAATTGTATGATTATGCACCTTGTGGATATTTTACGTTATCTCAGGATGGGAAAGTTATTGAAGCTAATAGGACTGGGTATGATATGCTAGGAAAACGGCATTCAAGTATACTTAATAGTCAATTTGGTTTTTTTATTACTGATGACACAAAAAATATATTTAATGCTTTTTTAGAAAAGTTATTTAAAACTAAAGTTAGAGAATCATGTGAAGTGAATCTTATAACCAAAGACAAGAAAACCTTTTTTGGTTACCTATCAGGTGTCGTTGCAGCAAATGCAGAGCAGTGCAACATAACATTAATTGATATTACAGAACTTAAAGAGGCTGAGTTTGCCCTGCGTAGCAGTAAGGAAAAATACAGCAATCTTTTGAATAATTTAGACGAAGGTATTATTGTTCATGCATCAGACTCATCTATATTACTAAGTAATCCTAAAGCTTCTGAATTGCTTGGTTTGAATGAAAGCCAGATGAAAGGAAAGCAAATGACACACCATGACTGGAAACTTCTGGACGAAAATTATGTACCGTTGCATAAGGATGAATATCCATTTATGCAAATTTTAGCAAGCAAAAAACCACTTAAGAATTTTACAGTAGGGGTTAAAAGACCACATTATAAAGAGATAATGTTACTTTTAGTAAATGGATTTCCTGTATTCGACTCAACGGCTAATTTAACAGAAATTGTAATTAGTTTTACTGATATAACAGAGATAAAACTAATGCAAAAAGAATTAACAAAAGCGAAAAATTTGGCTGTAAAAGCGAATGAAGCTAAGTCTAGTTTCTTGACTAACATGAGTCATGAAATTCGTACTCCTTTAAACGGAATAATAGGCTTTACTTATTTGTTGACAAAAACAGATCTTGACGTTAACCAGTCTGAATATATTAACATTGTAAATGAGTCTGCAGTCATATTGATGGAAATTGTCAATGACGTTTTGGATTTTTCTAAAATTGAATCAGGGAAATTAGAATTAAATATAGAAGAAGTTGATGTTTTTTCGCTTACAAATCAGGTGATTAGTCTTTTCAAGTACCAGGGAAATTTAAAGGGTATTGATTTAGTATTAAATATTGATGATGCCGTGCCTCAATTTATTTTTGCTGATTCACTAAGGCTTAAACAGATCATTGTAAACTTAATAGGAAATGCTTTAAAATTTACAACTGATGGTTCGATACGGTTAAATGTTAGTAAAGTAGACTCACATGACGATTTGATTTCTACGATACATTTTTCAGTTAAGGATACTGGTATTGGAATTAAGCATCATAATCAAGAAAAAATATTTCATTCTTTCGTGCAAGAGGATCTCTCCACTACAAAGAAATTTGGTGGAACAGGGTTAGGTTTAGCAATTTCAAATCAGTTGTTAGGGTTAATGAAAAGTAAACTACAGCTTAAAAGTAAATACAAGGAAGGAAGTGAATTTTATTTTACAATAGATTTTAAGAAGTCAGACAAGAAGAAATCGAATACTATTCCATTTCTTCATCAGATAGATAAGAACAAAGAACCCCACAAAGAATATCTTAATAGTACGAAAATACTAATTGTAGAGGACAATAGAATTAACATGCTTTTAGTAAAAAAGCTGATAAAAAAAATCATTCCTAATTGCATCATTTTTGAAGCAGTGGATGGAAAAGAAGCTATAAAGATTTATAAAAAAGAAAAACTCGATATTATTTTAATGGATATCCAAATGCCTAAGAAAAATGGATTTGAAACTACGGCCGCAATTAGAAAATTGAGTCATTCTCAATCTTTACCCATTATAGCATTGACAGCAGGAATTCTTATTGAAGAAAAAGAAAAGTGTTTAAAAAGTGGTATGAATGATTATATTTCTAAACCCATTAATATCGTAGATTTAGAAACGGTGCTTCAAAGGTGGGTAAAATAGTAGGTTTGTTTTTGAGATTTTATTCAAAAGCTAATTCGTTTTTTTATAACTCCAAACGGCAAAACCATTGATTGCAAAGGCATAAAAGGTAATTATAAAAAACGGTCTTGAAATATCAGAAAAGGTCGCTCCTTTAAGCATAACCATTCGAATGATTTCCACAAAATAGCGAATGGGGTTGAACAAAGTAAGTTGTTGTGCCCAAGTAGGCATGCTTTCAATAGGGGTAAACAATCCGCTCATCAGTATAAAAATAACCGTAAAAAACCAAGCAATAAACATGGCCTGCTGCTGGGTTTCAGTATAGTTTGAGATGAATAAGCCTATGCCAAGTATATCTAGTAAGTATACTGAAGTAAACAGGTAAATCAGTCCTAAATTTCCTAATACTGGAATGTTGAATACGAGTTTGGCAATAATTAGACCAACCGTTAAAATCATTAAACCCAATACCCAAAAAGGAAATAATTTCCCAATTATGAATTGATGCTTTTTTATAGGCGTAACATTGATTTGTTCTAAGGTCCCAATTTCTTTCTCGCGTACAATATTCATGGCCGATAAAAACAAGGTAAGCATCGTTACTAAAAGCACTAAAATACCGGGAACCATCAAGGTTTTATAATTTAAGGTATTGTTGTACCAAAAGGAGGGTATGGTTACTATGTTTTGCGGCTGTACAAAAGAACTACCATTGTATTGGGAGAGCTGGCTTTGAATTTTTTGATTGAAAGTGGCAATGATTTGGGTAATATATACATTTGTGACTCCGGCTGCTGCACCGTCAATCGCATTGATACTAATCGAAAGAGTCGACTTTTTATCAGTCAATAAATTGCGTTCAAAGTGATTTGGTATTTCTAGAATAACATCCACGTTACCTTTTTCCATTTGCAGATTGGCTTCCTTCTTTGATTCAAAATTGTCAATTATTTTGAAATAGTCTGAGGATTGAAATTTACTGATTAATTCTCTTGACGCCGCCGAATGGTCGTTGTCTATATACGAGAATTTTATGTTTTTTACTTCAAAACTGGCTGCATTAGATAAGATTAACAACTGGATAAAGGGCAAAACAAATATAATAGGCAGCATCGCTTTATTTCTAAAGATTTGTCTGAACTCTTTTTGTATGATGAATAGTATTGTTTTCATTTTTCGTTTTTATTTAGCACGGAGAAATAATGGATTGATGTGGAGTTTCTCTCTCTCTCTCTCTATTCTTTTCTCTATACTCTTCATTATCAATCTGCTTTATTCTAATCTTATTTTGTATTTCTTGATGCTTAATGCAATAAAAAATACTGTCATACCAATAAGTATTAATGTTTCTTTCCAAATAATTTCAATCGAAGCTCCTTTTAGCATGATGGCTTTAATGATGATTATAAACCATTTTGCAGGGATTATATTACTGATTAGCTGTAATGGTAGTGGCATGCTTGAAATTGGGAAAATGAAACCAGAAAGGATAATTACAGGCAGCATTAATCCCATTAGGGAAGCCATCATGGCGGTTTGCTGCGAATTAGAAAGTGTTGAGATTAGTATTCCCAGTGAAAGTGCGGTGATAATGAATAGAATGCTTTCCAGAGCGAGTAAAAATATACTTCCTTGAATGGGCATCCCAAAGACAAAAACACCTAGAACTACGATTACGGTGGCATTGATTATAGAAAGGAAGATATAAGGAAATACTTTTCCCAGAATAACCTGTAACGGGTTTAAGGGCGATACAAGCAGTACTTCCATGGTACCAAGTTCTTTTTCACGGGTAATCGATATGGAGGTCATCATTGCCGAAACCAGCATTAAAATAACGGTCATTACTCCAGGCACAAAGGTAAAAACACTCTTGAGTTCTGGATTGTAATACAGTTGTGTTTGCGTTTGAATTTGATAGCTTGCTTGGTTTACGTTATTTAATTCTTGCGTATAATTTTGCAAAATAGCATTGACGTAATTTGTTATTGTATTGGCAATATTAGGATCTGTAGCATCGGTAATTACTTGTACTTTGGCTTGTTTTTGGGTCTGGAGGTTTTTTATAAAATCATTTTCAAAAACCAATACTGCTTTGACTTTTCCTTTTTTGAATATGGATTCTATTTGGGCCTCTGAACTGACTTCCTGTTCGATATGGAAATACTTAGAAGCACTAATTTTATTGATTATTTTTTTGGTTTCAGTGTCTTTAGATTTGTCTAGAATGGCAATATTGACATTGTTGATTTCATTAGTAATGGCAAAACCAAACAACATGATTTGAGCAATGGGCATACCAAAAAGGATAAACATCGAGCGCTTATCGCGAAAAATGTGATAGAATTCTTTTGTTACAAAACCGATAAATCTTTTCATGTTTTCTTATAATTTAACCACAAGGTTCGCAAAGGTGTTTTTTAGTCTTTTCTCTTTGTTCTATTTTCACACTTCTATTCTACATTCCGCGCCAGTTTTAAAAATACGTCGTTCATGGAATCTACATTATATTGTTGTTTTAAGTTCTTGGGTGTGTCGAGGGCTTCAATATGCCCTTCCACCATTATCGATACCCGATCGCAATATTCAGCTTCATCCATATAATGAGTCGTTACAAAAATGGTAGTGCCTTTATGAGCCTCAGCATAAATCATTTCCCAGAATTGTCTTCTTGTAATAGGATCCACACCACCAGTTGGTTCGTCCAAAAACACAATTTTTGGCTCATGCAATAAAGCCACTGAAAACGACAGTTTTTGTTTCCAGCCTAGAGGCAAATCGCCTACAAGTTTGTTAAGAGCCTTCTCAAGTCCCAGTTCGATAGCTAACTGAGCTGTTTTCTCCTTTATTTTATTTCGACTTAAACCATAGATTCCACCAAAAAAAGTAATATTTTCCTTGATGGTCAGATCATCATACATGGAAAATCGTTGACTCATGTAACCAATGCTTTTCTTTACCATCTCTGTCGCAGTCTTTACGTCGAAACCGGCTACAGTCGCTTCTCCTGAACTAGGCCTTGATATCCCGATGAGCATTTTCATAGCCGTTGTTTTTCCGGCGCCATTTGCTCCTAGAAAACCAAAGATCTCCCCTTTATAGACCTCAAAAGAAATGTTGTCAACAGCAGTGAAGCTGCCAAATTTCTTGCTGAGGTTTTTTACTTCTATGATTTTTTCCTGACTCAAAATTTATTGATTTAAGGTTGTTAAATCCATGAAAACATCTTCGATAGAAGTTTTTGAAACACGAATTTCTATATCGGTATGGTTTCGTTCTTTTAGGTAATTCTCCAATTCGTTTGGATTAAAATCATCCTTTTTGTCAATGTAGTGAATGTACTCACCAAAGGCATACACGCTGTATTGACTTGGGTACTCTTTTAAATCCTGAATCAATTGATGGGTCTGCCTACTGCGGACATCGTAAATCGTTTTGTCGTATTTTGAGATGATATTGGCGGGCGTGTCAATCTTTAAAATAGTCCCTTTTTGAATCAGTGCAATCCGGTCACATAGAGCGGCTTCATCCATATAAGGTGTAGAAACTAATATTGTAATTCCTCGTTGTTGCAGTCTTTTCAGCATTTCCCAAAACTCTTTTCTGGAGACAGGATCAACCCCTGTGGTGGGTTCATCTAGAAATAGAACTTTCGGTTTGTGAATCAAGGCACAGCACAAGGCTAGTTTTTGCTTCATTCCGCCAGAAAGAGCACCAGCTCGTCTGTCTTTAAAAGGTTCAATTTGAACATAAATTTCTTTGATTACATCATAGTTTTCTTCTAGCGTAGTTCCAAAAATAGTGGCGAAAAATTTTAAATTTTCGGCTACGGTTAGATCCTGATACAATGAAAACCTGCCGGGCATATAACCAATACTATTTCGAATGGATTTATAGTCCCGAACCACGTCAAAACCGGCTACCGTTGCCGTTCCTTCATTGGCCAGTAAAAGGGTAGTCAATATCCGAAAAAGAGTTGTTTTTCCCGCGCCGTCTGGACCAATCAATCCAAATATTTCTCCTTCTTTTACATCAAAAGAAATAGGCGCAACGGCTAAATTGTCTTTGTAGGATTTGGAAATATTTTGGACTTGAATACTCATTATTTAATCAATAAAAAATTACTTTCTGCTATGGCATCCACACTGTGTTTGACATCAGCTTCTATATTGACAAAGTCACCTGATTTTAATTCGATAGTTGTACCATTCTCCTCTTTATAAATTGCATTTCCTGAAGCACAAACTAATAAAACTGCAACTTTACTCAAGTGTTCTTTTAAATGTTCTCCCGCACCAATTTGTAGTGAAATCACTTTGCCTTCGACAGTAGAGAAAAGCATTTTGGTTTGTACAGGTTTATTTTCGGTGTGGAGGTTTTTTAAGTTCATTATGATTTTTTTTATGTTTTATTTAAATTTTTCATTCCTTGGCCATTTTTATGATTTTGCTTTAAATGAGCGTCAAACCATTTTGGGGTTTCTATTTCATTGTCATAAATATAGGCAGCAATTTTCGTTAAATCTTCTTTTTTAAAATTCTGTTTTGGCATAACATTAAATTTATTTATTGCACCCATCATTAAAGCATTTTCTTCTTTAGGATCACTAGCGTAGGCTGCTAATGCATTTATGAAATCTTTTCTGTTACTATATTGCATGGAATATCGTTTCTTAATTGCAATCATAGGAGGAGCAATAATAGCATCATGCGATTTTGTGGTAACGCTATGGCAAGTATAACATTTTTGGGTCATTAATTGTAATCCTTCATTATCTTGCATGATAGATTCAGAGGGACTATGGTTTTCAGCTATGTCTAGTTTTGTTTTTTTATTGCAACTGCTAAAAGCAATTGCCAAAACGAGCATTTTTAGGATTCTTGATTTCATGTTTTTTTTTATTTGGTTCCGCAGCCACCATTAGACTCGCTTAAAATCGTATTGTAATATGCGATTGTTATGTATTGTGGAATATAATTTACTCCACTTAATGCAAGCTGATTTGTAAAAGCTCGAATGTGATTTTTAGAACCACAGGTTAAATTATCATAAACACTCAACAAGTCTGATTTTGTCGTGTTATTTATAAAATCATCAATATCCTTAATGTCTAAATCTTCAATTGTAGCTCCTACTTTTAATGCTTCAGTAGAAGAAATAGCAGATTGAGCGGTTAGGCTATTGTATAATACTTGCAATTCAGTACTCTGAAAAACGCCTCTTTGCATTGATGCTGGATCAGTAATGCCGTATTTGTTCAGTAAATTCAAGACACTATCCATGTGTTGTTGTTCGCTTTGAGTAATAGAATTAAAAATGGTAATTTGGTATTTGTCAAAGGAATACATATAGACATCTCTAGCTAATTTTTCTTCTTCTCTTAAAAATTTTAAATCGGCAACTTCATTTGGTGTTAGCGAAACCAAAGACGCGATATTATTGTCGTTAGAGCAGCTACTGAACATCATTAATGTTACTGCAGTAGCCAATAAGATTTTTTTCATAATAATTGTTTTTTATGGTTGTTCTGTAAAATTAACCATTTGGTTAACAGACAGAAGTGACATAGGTTACATAACCAACAATTAATTTATTTAATCCACATTTCAGCAGGCATTCCTATTTTTAGACCGCCGTCATTTTTCACATCAATTTTCACGGCATATACGAGACTCACTCGTTCTTCTTTAGTCTGAATGATTTTTGGCGTGAATTCTGCCGTGGATGCAATCCAAGAAATGGTTCCAGGATAGGATTTCATTTCGGTATCCGTATCAATTTTGACATTGACCTGTTGTCCCACTTTTATTTTGGACAGTTGGGTTTCGCTTACATATACACGCAACGTCATTTCAGAAATATCAGCAATTTTGTAAAGTGGTTTCCCGAAAGCCGTTATTTCATTTGGCTCCACGTACTTGGCCAAAACCGTCCCTTTAATGGGATTTGTGATTTTACTTTTCTGGATTTGATCGTTAATTTTTTGGATTTGAACATCTATCGATTTGGCTTCATTTAGGATTGGCGCATTTTGCGTTGCGACACTCTTTATTTGTTCTTTTAAGACATTCATTTTGCCTTCTACTTCGTCCACTTGGCGTTTGGTAGCTGCATTTTCAGCAAACATATTCTGAATTCTTTTTTGCTCAATCAATGTCGTTTTGAGCTGCTCTTGTAAAATAGTAGTTTGGGACTGGACATTTCTTGATTTCGAAAAAATGGTAGTTTTAGAAGCGAGCATTTGTTGTTTATTCAAGTACAATTGGATGGTGTCTATTAATCCTACTGAAGCATTGGGCTCAAGAACTTCTCCTTCTTCTAAATTTAAGAATTCAATTTTCCCGTTGGCTTCCGCCGAAATTGTAACTTCAGTAGCTTCAAAGTTACCGTAGCCATCTGCTTTTTCGTTACTTTTACTGCAAGCCGCCAGACTTACTATAATTAGAGCGATAATCATTTTTTTCATAATACTTCGTTTATTGATGTTTGCTTTAGAAGCCGAAATGTTTTTTTAATTTCCTTTTATAACTTGGTAATTGGCTTTCGCCAAAAGCAATTGAATTTCATGTAATTTCTGATTCGTTTTGGCTTCGTATAGATTTGTTAATTCGACCAAATAATCAGAGGACGTTATTACGCCATTTCTTAGTTGTGCATCAGATGATTTCACTACATATTCTCTTAAGGAAATGATATCTGTATCTGTACTGATAACTTCCTTCAATTTATTTACTTCGTTTTCCATTTCCTGTAATTGAAGATTATTATTAAGCAAAAAGGTTTCTTTTTCTGTAGTCACGATGGCCTCAGAAATAACTAAAGCGTCTTTCTCTTTTTTGGATTTATTCCAGTCAAATACATTCCAATTGGCTTTTAGACCAAGCATGTAAAAAGTTTGAAATGAATTATCTAACATGTTTAATCCTGGGTTTCCATAACCTGCTTGGCCAAAAGCATTTACTCTGGGTAAATTATTTTTTGAAATCGTGTTTTTTGAAATTTCGATTTGTTCATTTTGTAAATCAAATAACTGTAATTCTGGGCGATTGTTTACAGTACTGATTTCCCAATTAATCACTGGTTTTACTAAAGTTACATCTTCGTTTATAGTAGACATTGTAAGAGAAGAAAGACTCTCTAATGCTTTTTTCTTGTCAAATTTAATTTCTGTTAGCTGTTGTTTTATTTTTAGTTTTTCTGCTTCAAGGACTTTCTCAGAGGCGGGAAGGATAGCGCCAAATTTTATTCCGGAAGCGATTTCTTTAATTTTAGAATCTAATTGTTCTTGTTTTGACACCAAAATAGTACTGCGCTCTTGTAGAAGAAAGGTAGAGAAATACAGTTGGTTAATTCTGGATTTAAGCTGGTAGAGGTTGACTGCAGTTTGTTGCTGTAGCGTTTTAGTCTGCGCTTCTTTGATTTTAGCATTGGCATCAATCAGTCCGCCGTTATAGATTAGTTGGTTGACATCTAAGGTAGCACGGTATTGATCCTTGTTGGGTGGATTTACTGTGACATTTGGTAAACTAATTGGCAGGGATGTTACATCTGACTGATAAGTCGCTTGTGCATTTAAGTCCACCTTGGGTAGTTTTGCTTTATTAAGGGCTTCAATTTCCAGAGTAGATTTTTGTTGCAGTAAATTAGTTTGTCTGGCAATAGGATAGTTTTTATTAGATAAAGCATAACACTCCTCCAGAGACAATGTTTGCTGACCTATAGACAATAGTGGTAACAGCAGTAGAAATAGGATGTTTATTCGTCTCATTTTTTTATCGAATTTATAATTTGTGTAGCTATACTGGTTTTTCTTTCTTCCATCATTTCGTTAAATTCCGAATCTGAAATTTGAATTAATCCTTTCGTCAACATGTGAGCTGCAAATGGAAAAACGGTCAATGAAAAGATATCCACTAAAAGTTGCTTCGGATTCACTGGCTTTATTATCCCGGCTGTTATTTCTTCTTTGATTTGAGCGATTAACATACTAGGATTAGGTCTGTTCTCATGATTTAAAAACTTCATTACAAATTCAGGGTTGTTGTTCATTTCCTGAATTATAAAGGGCGGTAAATGAGGGTTGTCGATTACGAAAGAAATATAGTTATGGGTAAACTTTTTTATTTTTTCAAAAACGGATTCATCAGAATTAAAAATGGCATTGATTTGTGGAGCTAATTGGGTGAAAGCATTCATAAAAACGGCCTCAAAAAGAAGTTGTTTATTTTTAAAACAATAATGCAGCATAGCTTTATTTATTCCTGCTTCATCTGCAATTTCCTGCATGCGTGCTCCCGCGAATCCCTTTTTTTGGAACACAGTTCTGGCAGCATTAAAAATTTTTTCTTCTGTATTCATTAGGTATTAACTTTATAGTTTAACCGTTTGGTTAACAAAGGTAGAAAAAAAAAGCAACTAGAGTTACTTTTTTTCTTTTTTTACAAACATATTAAATAGTAAACCACCCATCAGGCTTCCATATAAAGTGGAGTTAAGCGGTTTAGATGTGATTGCGCAGGTTCCTGAGGCACAGCCTACATAGTGGTAATATGCATATCCTGAAATGGCACCAATAAGTATACCTATGCCGGTAAGAATCATGGCTTTTTTTGTCATTTGTTGCTCTTTTCTAATATGATTTTGATAATAGCATTTTTATCTAAGACACCTGATTCTCGCCACAATTGTTTCCCCTCTTGAAAAAGAATCATTGTAGGAACACCGCGCACCTGATACTGAGATGCTATTTGTTGGTTTTTATCCACGTCAATTTTTATGATGGAAATCCGGTCTCCTAAATTGTCTTTCACTTCTTTTAAAATTGGACCAAGGACTTTACAAGGGCCGCACCACGTAGCAAAAAAATCGATTAGTACCGGTTTCTCTGATTTTATTAGATTATCAAAACTATTATTCATTTTTATTTTTCTTTAAATGTGGTACTGCGCATCCATTTAGACTGCATCCGGTATTAAAAATCGCTTGGAATAGAAAAAATGCAGCCATGAAACCGAATAATACCTGTTGATATTGTACTGCTTGCTGTATTAAAAAAAGTCCAATTGCAAGCCGAATCCAGCGCATGCTATGCCAATTTGTTAATAGTAATTGTTTCATTGTGTTATTTTATTTATTTTGTACTTATCATCATAAGAAACTATTTTTTGTAGTTCTTCTAATGGAATTTCTATGGTACTTACAATTAGAACTTCTGTAAAAATGCTGTTCATACTTACATTAAGAACGTCCTTAATTGCTGTAAACTTTTTAGTAACGGTATCCATGCAACCACTGCAAGTAATTCCTTCAAATCTGTAAAGATTCACATGGGTAGCCCTATTCTTTTTAAATTCGAAAAACAATTCTGAATTACTTCTGGGAGCAATTGAGTTGTCACTCTTTTCTAATTTGATAAATTCAAATGCATTTTTAAAAAGAGAGTTATATTCTTCTTGGCTTCCGCCAAAAGGAGGGCTTACCTCAAATTTTCGATTAAATAACAAACCTGAAACTTTTCCGTCGTTTGCTAAAAGCTCGTGCATTTTCCAAACATACTTCTGACGCATTACAGGCGGTAAAGCACAGAAAAATGTTTGTTCAATAATCAAGTCATATTCTCCCTTATGGTTAAAAAAATCACCTAATAGTACCTGTATACGAGTATTACTAATGAATTTTTGTTCAATAATTTTTACTAATGTTGGAGCAATATCTATTACCGTAATATTAGTAAACCCTTGTTCTAGAAGGTATGCCGCTTCATAAGTGTTCCCACAACCTGGAATTAGAATAGCGATGTCTTTATCTTTTAAAGTATCGATATAGGTTTTAATTGGTGGAGACACCAAACCCAAATCCCAACCAGTAGCATTTGCTTTGTACTGTGCGTCCCAATAATCTTGATCTAAGGGCTTGTCACAGGATACAGTACAACAAGATTCGTTATTCATAATAATCTAATTTATAATTCCCAATGTGTTTTCTGTTTTCAGTAATCATCTTTCTGTGTTTAAAAAAATTCAACAGACCAAAGATTAGCATAGCAAATGAAATCGTGTAAAACGAAATTTCGATTAGTATGCTATTATCAATCTTCAACAAACTTCTGGTGCTTAAACCAGCAACAAAAAAATACATCGCGGTGCGAATAAAGGCTAATACAGTAGTTTGATTTGCTAAGGTAGTTCGCTGTAATGCGAGACGCTCTCTTAAGATTAAGTCTTTGTTGACTGCTTCTTTCATAATTATAACTGCGTTTTACTTTTATTGTTGCTATTACTACTATGACCAAATATTGAATACATTGGGCAAAAGCTGATAAGGCTTGTAATGAATAAAATAACGGCAATACTACCAAAAACAATTGCTAAAGTGCCACTTATGATATCTGCTAAATACAGTAATGCAATAATAGCTGCTATAGTTCCTCTAATAATTTTGTCCGTCGTACCTAAATTCTTTTTCATGATATTTTTTTAAAAAATTAAAATTATTGAGTTACAATAGTAAGTATGAATTTACAGTATAAATATTTGAAAAACAAGTACTTTAACAGGCAGTTGTGTCAAATTGTTATTTTGATAAAATCTTACTTTGACATACAAAGTCGGTTTTAGGCAATTCTGTTTTAGCGATAGCATTAAATCCGCCTTCAATTTCTTTGAAATTTCTGAAGCCACGAGCTTGCAATATCGAAGCAGCAATCATACTGCGGTATCCGCCTGCACAATGTAGAAAGAACGGTTCTTTAGGATCGATATCTTTGATCCAATCATTTATGCTAGATAACGGTTTGCTAAAGGCATCTTCAACGTGTTCTGCGCTATATTCACTGTCTTTACGTATATCAATAACTTTGCTTTCTCCTATTTTTACTTCTTTGGCAAATTCTTCTGCATTTATTCTGTTGATGGTATCAATTTCTTTCGCTGCTTTTTCCCAAGCCTCAAAACCACCGTTCAAATGACCTACTAAGTTGTCAAATCCTACACGACTTAAACGGGTTACCGACTCTTCTTCCTGACCAATTTCTGTTACTAGAATAATTGGTTGTTTTACATCACCAATTAAAGCGCCTACCCATGGAGCAAAATCACCATCAATTCCTATGTTTATTGATTGTGGAATAAATCCTTTGGCGAAAGCCCCATTTTTACGAGTGTCTAGGATTAGAGCTCCAGTCTCTTCGACTATCGCTTCAAAATCATTTACCTCGATAGCTCTCATACCGTTGTTTAAAACAGTCTCAAAGCTTTCGTATCCTTGCTTATTCATGGCTACATTCATTCCGAAATAGGCTGGGGGAGGCAATAAACCATCCGTTACTTCGTCGATGAATTCGGCCTCAGTCATATCTGCTCTCAAAGCATAATTAGTTTCTTTCTGGTTACCAATAGTCGAAACCGTTTCTTTACTCATATTTTTACCACAAGCACTACCAGCACCATGAGCAGGATATACAATAACATCATCTGGCAAAGTCATGATTTTGTCTCTTAGGGAATGAAATAATATTCCAGCTAATTGTTCCTGTGTCATAGAAGCTGCTTTCTGCGCTAAATCAGGTCTTCCTACGTCACCAATAAACAAAGTATCCCCAGAAAAAATAGCATGCTCTTTACCATTTTTATCAATCAATAAATAGGTGGTACTTTCCATAGTATGTCCAGGAGTATGCAGTGCTTTTATTTTTATGTCTCCAAGAAGAAATTCTTGACCATCAGTTGCAATGATTGCTTCAAATGTAGGCTTAGCAGTTGTTCCATAGACAATAGGTGCTCCAGTCGCCTTACTTAAATCGAGATGCCCCGAAACAAAATCAGCGTGAAAATGCGTTTCAAAAATATATTTAAGTTTTACATTATCGCGTTCTAATCTGTCCAGATAAGGTTGTACTTCACGAAGCGGATCAATAATTGCCGCTTCACCATTTGAAGTTATATAGTAAGCACCTTGTGCTAAACATCCTGTATATATTTGTTCTATTTGCATGATAGTATTTTTTTAATATTCTTATACAAAGGTAATTCTTGTATTTCTATTTCACAGTGACTAATGTTACATAATTACCGTTTATTAATATAAATTGCTCATAACAAAGTTATTAACGTTACTTGTTAAAAACTATGATAAATATCAGGAGATAAAAAGAACAATTATGTGCCTTCGGTTACCTAAACTGCTTAAATTTACGGGTATCTTTATAAAAAATACTTCAGTATGGAAGAAATGCTTTTTTACGATAGAATGCAGTTCGCATTCACGATTACTTTTCACTACCTTTTTCCGCAATTAACGATGGGCTTGTCCTTAATCATTGTTTATTTTAAATGGAAATTTCTAAAAACTGACGATATAAAATACAATAAAGCGACTCATTTTTGGATGAGGATTTTTGCTTTGAATTTTGCTATGGGCGTGGTCACTGGAATTCCAATGGAGTTTCAATTTGGAACGAATTGGGCTAAATTTTCAGAATTGACAGGAGGTATTATTGGGCAGACATTAGCAATGGAAGGCATGTTTTCCTTCTTTTTAGAATCCTCCTTTTTAGGCATGTTTCTCTTTGGAGAAAAAATTATAGGACATAAATGGCATTTTGTAACTGGACTCCTCATTTTCTTAGGGTCATGGGCGAGTGGTTTTCTAATTATTGCTACCCATTCCTGGATGCAAAATCCTGTAGGCTATGAGATTCTGGCTAATGGTAAATTTGTGCTGACTCATTTTGCCGCTTTGTTTACAAACCCTTGGCTTTGGCCTTCTTATTTGCACAATCAGGCAGCTTCTCTGGTAACTAGCTCTTTTGTAGTAGCAGGAATTGGTGCTCTGTATATTCTGAGTAAACGCAATGAGGATTATGGTAAGTTATTTCTAAAAACGGGAGTCATTTTTGGATTAATATCTAGTCTAATTGTGGCAGTGCCTACGGGAGATTTGTTAGCTAAAAATGTGGTAAAATACCAGCCCGTTACTTTTGCATCCATGGAGGGGATTTTTCATACTGAACAAAAAGGAGCCGAAATTGTTTTGATAGGGCAACCTGACGTAAAAGATAAAAAATTAGATAATAAGATCGCTGTCCCTAATGTTTTAAGTTTTTTGACTTATGGAAATTGGGATACTACCGTAAAAGGGTTAGATCAATATGATGAAAATACATATCCTACTAATATTTCAGGACTGTATTATGCTTATCATATTATGGTAGGCTTGGGAACGCTATTTATTGGTTTAATGTCTTTGGCGGTTTTACAGCTATTTAGAAAAAAACTATTTGAGACCAAATGGATTTTATGGGCTATATTCTTCATGATGCCATTTCCATATATTGCCAATACTACAGGATGGTATACTTCTGAGCTAGGGAGACAACCATGGTTAGTATATAATTTATTACGAACATCAGAAGGTATATCGCCCACGGTTTCTTCCGGGAATACCTTGTTTACCTTGTTGGGATTTGTAGGTTTGTATCTGTTGTTAGGCTTATTATTTCTACTATTGGTTGGAAAAGTAATTAAAAATGGTCCTGAAACTGTAAAAAAATAAATGATTATGGAGTTCTTTTGGTATGTTGTTTTAATGGGAATTTTAGCGGTTTATGTTATTTTGGATGGCTATGATTTTGGGGCAGGAATTATTCATTTATTTTTTGCCAAAACGGAGAAAGATAAAAAAGCAATAACGAATGCCATTGGCCCTTTTTGGGATGCTAATGAAGTGTGGTTAATAGCAGCAGGAGGAGTATTGTTTTTTGCTTTTCCTACGCTATATGCTTCTTCTTTTAGTGGTTTTTACTTGCCTTTAATGATGATTTTATGGTTGCTCATCTTTCGAGCGATCGGTTTAGAATTACGTGGACAAATACATCATCCTATGTGGGAAGTGGTCTGGGACAAAGCCTTTGGGATAGCGAGTTTACTGTTGGCATTATTTTTTGGCGTTGCCTTAGGAAATGTGGTTCGTGGTGTAAACCTAGGAATGGTAACAAACGGAGTTTCGACTCAGGAAGCGCACTTTTTCTTTTTACCCTTGTGGAACCCTACATTTAGCCCTAAAGCCGATCAGTTAGGGATTATCGATTGGTTTACCTTGTTTTTAGGGGTTGTAAGTGTGGTGGCCTTAATGATTCATGGAGCCAATTGGATTATCTACAAAACCAATTCAGATTTGAATCCGAAGTTAAAACAAGTTGTATTTAAACTCAATTTTGTATTGCTGGCTTTAGTGATAATTTCATTATTAATTTGGCATAATATTGAGCCACATCCTTTTCATAATTATATAGATAACCCTATACTTTGGGTTTTTCCTTTATTGTGCTTTATCGGTATTTTTGGATTATTTAAAGTAAGGAGTTTTAAACATGACGGTGCGGGATTTTTATTCTCAAGCTTATTCTTGTTGGGAGGATTTACATCAACTGCAGCTTCTATTTTTCCTAATGTTCTGCCTTCTACGAATAGTGTTAATCCTTCCTTAACTATTTACAATGTGGCTGCAGATGATTATGGGCTATCAGTAGGCGTATATTGGTTTGTAATCGCTTTGATTTTGGTAATCACATATTTTATTATTCAATATAAAGTCTTTAGTGGAAAAATGGATAACGTAGGCTATGGCGAACACTAATTTATCTAAAAGGCTAAATACAAAAACTCCCTTGTCAATGTTATGGCAAGGGAGTTTTTTATTGGAGAACTATAATACTACGCTGTTCCTTTTAATATTTTATTCCAGTATAACCAAGGTAATATCTTAGTTTTTAATATCCACATCGACCAACGCGGTTTTGCTTGGTCGAATGGAAAAGTCATTTTTGGTTTGTTATCATAATCAAACTCAGCCAGCATTAATTTTCCGTATTCTGTAGGAATAGGGCAAGCGCTATAGCCATCATATTTTTTTGAAGGAGCTTTGCCTTGTATTACAGATAAAAGATTATCAACCACTACAGGAGCTTGTTTTCGTATGGCCGCTCCAGTTTTACTGGCAGGTGCGTTGATGCAATCTCCTAGGGCAAACACATTGGGGAAACGGGAATGCTGCAAAGTGAATTTATCAACTTCCACGAACCCTAAAGGACTGTTGGGATCAGCCAACGGACTTTTTTTAATAAAATCGGGTGCCGATTGTGGAGGTACTACATGACAGAGATCAAATTGTATTGAAACTGTTTTTGTTTCGGCTTTATCATCATTAGTAGCAATTGCGTAACAAGAAGCGTCAATTGTGGATAGGCTTTGTTTTATTGTTTCATCAGTATCTTTAGTCTCGTACTCAACTGTTTTTGCTGCCCCGTCAATTGCTGTTACGTTAGCGCCAAAATGAGTATGTATTTTATATTTTTGTAGTACTTCTTTAAGTGTTTCTGCATATTCGGGTACGCCAAAGATACCAGCTCCTCCAGATATATAATGAACGTCACATTTATCCATAATTCCTTTTTTTCTCCAATAATCACAGGCTAAATACATTATTTTATGAGGAGCTCCACCACATTTTATGGGTGTTGAAGGATTTGTAAAAACGGCAGTCCCTCCTTTAAAGTTCTCGATGAACTCCCAAGTTTTAGGTGCAAATTCAAAGGAGTAGTTACTACTTACATTATTTTTACCTAAGGTTTCTTTAAGGCCTTTTATTTTGTCCCAGTCTAATTGGATACCTGGGCTTACAACTAAATATTGATAACTGATTTCTTTTCCGCTTTGGCAAATCACTTTGTTTTCCGCGGGCATGAATTCAGTAACCGAATCAATAATCCAGGTACTGTTTTTTGGAATATAATCTTTTTCTTTTCTTCTAGTTTTATTTATATCGTAGATACCAGCACCTACCAATGTCCAAGCGGGTTGGTAATAATGTTTCTCAGAGGGTTCTATAATTCCTATTTTCAGGTCGCTTTTCTTGCGAAGTAGTTGCGAAGTAACAGAAAGTCCTGCGTTGCCGCCACCAATAATTAGTATTTGAAAATGTTCTTGCATGATTGATAAGTATTAGAGTTACTACAATGATACAACATTAATCGCTGAAATTCAGTAACATATGTTACATGACATCTTATTTAAAGAAAAGTTCCGTTACGATAATATAGATTCCCATTACTAATACAAACCAGCCAAAAGCAGGTTTCAGTTTTGCCCCGTCAATTTTTTTAGACAATTGGGTTCCTATAAATAATCCAAGAATCGCCATAGCTGAAATGATGAGCAATAATTTGTAGTCCAATTGGATACCACCTAGTAAGTCACCGCCAAATCCAATCAGAGAGTTTATAAATATGATAAATAATGAAGTTCCTACGGCTTGCTTCATAGGTAAATTAGCAAAAAACAGTAAAGCAGGAATAATTAAAAATCCTCCACCAGCACCTAAAAATCCTATTATCAACCCGACAAATAATCCAATTACAGCAAGTATTAAAAAATTAATTTCTTTTGCTTCTTTAACTTTTTTTGATTTTCGAATCATAGAAACCGAAGTTGCAATCATAAGAAAAGCAAATACAATCATGATCAACAAATTCTTTGTGATGTCAAAATCATTAAATGAAAATAGAATGTCGGGAAGTAGCGGTAGAATAATTTTTCGAACAAAAAGTAAAGATAAAATAGACGGAACTGCAAAAACCAAAGCAGATTTAATTTTTAAATTACCTAATTTATAATGATTAAATGAACCAATCATAGAGGTGAACCCGACTATGAATAGGGAATAGCTAGTTGCTTGTTCTGGATGTACTTTAAAAAGATAAACTAAAATTGGAACAGCCAGTATTGATCCACCACCACCTATTAGCCCCAAAGAAAGACCGATAATAATTGAAGCTAAATAACCAATATATTCCATCTCTTAATTTTTCTTACAAAGGTTGTTCCTATTTATTTTACAAACAGTAACAATTGTCACATAGCCCATTTTTTTTAGGTCAAAAGTTCGATGTGATTGCGATGTAACTTTACTAATTCACGTTGTTCCATTTTTTTTAGCAATCGCGAAATCACTTCTCTGGAAGTATTTAATTCTGTTGCAATTTCTTGGTGTGATAATTTTAAATCTTTGCAGCCACATGCGTCTGAATGGCGTTTCAAATAAAATTCTAAACGCTCGTCCATTGCCCTAAATGCGATGCTATCTACGACTTCCAGTAATTCCTCAAATCGGATTCGATAAGTGAAAATTACAAATTCATACCAACTGCGGTGTTCCATCATCCATTTTTCCATTAAAGAAAGCGGAACCATAATCAATTCTACATCATCAACTGCCTTAGCCATTATCTGGCTGGTTTGACTTTTAGTAGCACATATCATAGAAACGGCACAAGCTTGTCCTGGTTGCAAATAATACATTAAGAACTCCCCGCCATTTTCACCTTCTCTAAAAACTTTGAGTTGACCTTTAGTAATCAACATAGTATAGTTGATATACTGACCAGTTCGCATGATTACATCTCCAGCTTTAAAGGATTGAATTGATGCATTGTTTTGAATATCATGAATCAACTCATTAGAAAAAGTAGGGAACGTTTGTTTTAGAGAATCTTGCATTTTGAGTTTTAGTTTGAATTAGCTTTTGTGTGCAATAATGTAAAAGTACGTTAATTATTGTTTAAGTTAAAGGAACAGCTGTAGTAGTTAGCCTTCTTATTTTTCACGTCATACTCTATGAAGATTCGGCAATTTTCCTATCGATTTAGTGGGCTATTTTTGATGATTAATAGTGAAATGTATAATTGACTGATTATTAAATAGTCGCGAAAACGTTTTCACGGATTTATTATTTAATTCTAAATTCGTAAGTTTATTGTTATCAAAAAACATTGTAAATTTACAAAAAACAGTATTATGAATTTAACACAAGAAGATTGGATCTCTCAACTTGAAGGAGATGCCAATGCAGTTATCCTGGACGTACGCACAGAGGATGAATACAATGACGGAATAATCTCTAATGCCATAAATATTGATATTCATCAAGGACCTATTTTTGTTTCTGAAATTGAGACTTTGGACAAGAGTAAAAACTATTACGTTTATTGCCGTTCTGGAGCTAGAAGTGCCAAAGCGTGTGAAATAATGAATGAATTAGGAATAGAGAATGCCTTTAATTTATCAGGCGGAATTTTAGCTTGGGACGGCGAAATTGTATCACCCTGATACTTTAGAGCGCAAAATCTATTGCTATACCTTATTAAAAATAACATCAAAAAGAACTAAATGAACGCAATACCAGAAGAATTTCAGATTAAGACATTATTAAATCAAGATACTTATTTAGTGAATGGTGAGTTGAAAAAATGGGACGGTCAAACATCAGCCGTTTTCTCCACAATTTCATCTACTGAAAAATACGAACCAACCATATTAGGATCTATTCCATTTATGGGAGAAAAGGAAGGTCTTGAAGCCGTTGAAGCAGCTGATTTAGCGTTTAATAACGGTCAAGGATTGTGGCCTACAATGAAAGTAGCTGATCGTATCAAGTGTATGACTCGTTTTGTTACTCAAATGGAAACTACTCGCGACGAGATCGTGAAGTATTTGATGTGGGAAATAGGGAAATCACTTCCTGATTCTCAAAAAGAATTTGATAGAACAGTAGAGTACATCTATGATACAATTGAAGATTATAAAAAATTAGACCGCAATAGTGCCCACTTTACTAAAAGTCAAGGTGTAAATGCTATGATACGCCGTGGACCGCTTGGAGTTGTGTTGTGTCTTGGACCATACAATTATCCTTTAAACGAAACATTTGCATTACTGATTCCTGCTTTAATTATGGGGAATACTGTAGTGTTCAAACCTGCAAAGCATGGAGTTTTATTAATTTCACCTTTATTAGAAGCTTTTAAAAATAGTTTTCCAGCAGGTGCAATCAATATTGTCTATGGTCGTGGTAGAGAAGTGGCAGCTCCCATTATGAAATCTGGAAAAGTAGCGGTTTTAGCATTAATCGGAAATAGTAAATCGGCTATTGCTTTGCAAGACCAACATCCTAATAAAAATAGATTACGTTTAATTTTAGGCTTGGAAGCCAAAAACCCTGCGATAATTTTGCCGGATGCCGATTTAGATTTAGCTATTCAAGAATGTATTGCTGGAAGTTTGTCCTTCAACGGACAACGTTGTACCGCTTTAAAGATATTATACGTTCATGAAAGTATTGCAGAAGAATTCAACAAGCGTTTTGCTGCCAAAGTGGATGCACTTGTTTTTGGAAATCCATGGGACAAAGCTGTTTCCCTGACTCCATTACCAGAAAAAGAAAAACCGGCTTATATCCAAGAATTAATTGACGACGCTCTAAACAACGGAGCTCAGGTAATTAATGAAAAAGGAGGGGAGCATTCTCATAATTATATCTTTCCTGCGGTTTTATATCCTATTAACAAAGAGATGCGTGTGTATCACGAAGAGCAGTTTGGACCTGTAGTGCCTATTATTTCTTTTAAAGACATTCAAGAGCCTTTAAATGACATGGCCGAGTCAAACTACGGTCAACAAGTAAGTTTGTTTGGAAAAGACATTAAAACCATTGCACCGCTTATCGATACTTTAGTTAATCTGGTATGTCGTGTAAATCTAAATAGTTCTTGTCAAAGAGGACCGGATATTTATCCATTTACAGGACGTAAAGATTCGGCTGTAGGAACCTTAAGTATACACGATGCCTTGCGTTCATTCTCTATTAGAACTTTCGTAGCTTCAAAAGACAATGACTATAATAATGAAATTTTACAAGCTTTGTTGAACAGTGATCAGTCTAATTTCATTACGACCGATTATATTTTGTAATTAAGTTTTCATAAATTAAAAACCGTCTCGTTGATTGTAACGAGACGGTTTTTTTACGGATAGAAAAGTATGCAGTGTTAAGTTCTATTTTTTTACAATTTTTTCTTTGAATACGATTTTGTTATCGACACTCAAGGTATAAAAGTAAATTCCAGATTGTAAATTGCTTAACTCTAACCTTGTAATGTTTTCACTTAAAGTTCCTTTTATCTCCAATGGATTTCCAATCATTTTTCCAGATACGCTATAGAGTCTCAATTCTATATCTTTTGGACTATCAGTTCTAATTGATACATAAGTTTCTTCTTTAGCTGGATTTGGATATGTTTTTACTGAAAAAGCTTTTAATTCCTGATCTGTTATCGATAAAACAGTACTAACATTTACACTAAATGATGTACTTATCATTCCACCCTTACCATCTCTCGCAATTACAGTAACTAAAGTACCTCCAGTAGCTTTAGATAAAATAGTCAAAGTACTTGCGTTAATTGTCACTTCTGCAACCGTACTGTTTTCATTTGTTACTTCATACGTTAGCACATCTAAATCCGGATCAGAAAAAACTTCTAAAAGATTAATGTTTTTTTGATCTGGTACTATTAATGACTGGTTTGAAATGGTTTGTTCTACAATTGGTGACTGGTTCTCTTTTTGAACTGTTAAAGTACCAGCACTATAAGTGAATGTATAATTTTTAGCTTCGGCTAAGTCAGCAGTAATAGGATAACTACCTACAATAGAATTTGTATTTGCAGTAGTGCTCAAAACAGCTAACTTGCTTACTGATGTGATATTATCTTGGTATACAAAACCATTATAAGCAGCCGTCAGTGTTGGATTTTCCTCTTTGTAGAACTTTGTTTTATCATCTGCTTTTACAGTTAAAGCTGCTTTGTTTATCGTGAATGATTGATTTGCATCGACCGCAGCCAAATAATATTCATTTCCTGATTGTGAAGCAGTAATAGAAACTGTTCCCGAACCAATAATTTGAATTTTTCCATTTGTAACTTTGGCAACAGTTTCATCTGAACTTGAATAGGTAATGTCTAAATTTGAAGTCGATGAACTACTTAAGTCAAAACTAGGCGCTCCATAAGTTTTAGAATCAATGGCACTAAAACTTACAGTTTGTTCTGCTTTTTTAAGGTCAAAACGGGCAATAACTGGTCCGTGATCTGAAGTTGTATTTACATAATTAGATATGTCTACTCTTGGGTCATAAACTGCTATTGAATTAGGGACATAGTCCTTTGTTAATTCATTAGAAATTATAATATGGTCTAAAAATCCTCCTGAGGATAAATAACTATAGGCTCCAGCTTTACTGAGTTCTAAAGTTAGCGCATTATATCTATCGGTATCTTCAACGATTTTTTGATATGATGAAGGATTTCCTGCAATAACAGAGGTGCTCACATCATCATTATAGTCTCCCAGAATCATAAAATTAGCATCTGGATATTGAGCGTCTAAGCTGTCTTTTAATACTTCAGCATCATATTTACGCATGTTGTATTTACTGATGTCAGCACCGCTATTAGCACGAGCGTGAATGTCTATAATATTGATTTCTTTTTTTACGCCAGCGATATTAGTTTCTAAAGTAACCAAGTAAGGCAAACGACCTGATGAAAAGAAACTTTGACTATTTCCGCCAGGATAATTTGACAATGTAGTTTTTCCTGCGCGAATGTCATTATATAAAGTGTTCAGTAAAACTTTAGTGCTTTTTACTTTAGCAGTTTGAGTATTGTAGATAACCACTAGTTTCTGATCAGGAAAATCAGCTGATGGCGGGTTAAAAGAGTAAGACCAAACTGGTGAAATGACTTTGTCAAAAGTCTTACCATTAACACTTATTTTTTGAATTAAGTTATCCAAAGAAGCCATGTCAGACACTTCCTGTACCGCATAAACATCGGCGTTTAATTTGTTCATTACTTTAGCCACGTTTTCAACCTGTAAAGCATCATCTATTGGACCAAATTCTGTTCCAGTCGAACCTATTATATCGCTACCAAAAAATTCTAAATTGTAGCTCACTATATCAAAGGTTTCAGTTTTAGGTAAGGAAGAACCAGTAAAAAATCCAATTTTTTGGTCTAGTCCGGTTCCAAGAATGCTAAGAGCTCCAGTAATATTTAAGGCCTTTACTGATGGCGAAAAGCGCGCATAAAGTGTTTTACCTGCAATTGCAGCAGCGGCTGCAACAACTACTTGGGATTTGAAGGTTACATTATCTGTAGATATTTGATAATCTTGCGGCGCTGAGATAGTAATGTCTCCATATCCTCCGGCCATAAATACAAATGATTGGCTCTCTGAGGTTGCATTAGGATTTATTTCGCCAAAATTCAAATTTGGATTTGAAGCTAAAAATGTAGATTCATTCGTAATGCTAACATCATCAACAGTCCATTCTGCTGCATTATTACCTCCATTTGTAGGAGTTTCATAAACCCAAGCTATATAAGTGTGGTTCGTTTTATAGGCTTCTAAATTAATATACTGTGACTGTTTAAACACAGCAGTAGTGGTAGGGAAATCTCCATCTAACGTAGTCCAAGTCGCTGTTTCAGGACTACTTTTTCCATCATAATTAGTAGAAACCATTAATTTTAAAACGGTACCTTCATAATATTTGCGGGAGTAAAAAGAAACTAATGGGAATTTATTAAAATTGTCTAATCTTAAATTAGGTGAGATTAACCAGTCCTTGCTTGGACCAGATTCGGCGTAACCATTAATTTGTACTGCAGCTGGAGAACTATTAAATTTGACGCTTGTGCTCTCCCACTTAATTTTATCTCCTGCAACACTGTAGGAAGTCCAACCGCTGTTGCTAAGCACATTTACATCATTAAAATTTTGAAAATACGGATTAATTCCTGTACCAGACAAAGCTATTTTTTTATTGCTCGCTCCCGTAGATTGATGGGCAATTTCCCCTGTGAAATCCCCTGTAGTAGTAGGACTAAAACGCACATAAACTGTAGGCTTGTTCTCGTTGTCAAA
This sequence comes from Flavobacterium sp. Arc3, assembly GCF_041431375.1. Taxonomy (NCBI): domain Bacteria; kingdom Pseudomonadati; phylum Bacteroidota; class Flavobacteriia; order Flavobacteriales; family Flavobacteriaceae; genus Flavobacterium; species Flavobacterium sp. Arc3. The sequence continues at coordinate 135,720 of NZ_JASMRI010000003.1, forward strand.
ATCCTCCTTAGCAAAAGATATTGATGATTGGAAAGTTCCATCTGCACTTTTAGATAAACTAAAATTTGTAGTGGTAGTTAGGGTGACAGAGGTGTTTAGATTAGTTCCTTGAACTTTATAACTCAAAAGCTGTGAATCAAAATTTTGTTCAGTAAAATTAAAATCAAGAGTTTTAGTCGTAGTGACTAATGAAGGAACTGGGGTATTAGATGTTTTTACATCTATTTGGTTACTATCTGCTTGTTGATTACCATAATTATCCTCAGAAATTGAAAATAAAGAATAATTTGTACCTAATATTAAATCGCTAATTGTTATTGTATACACTAAACTTTCATCGGTTATATTCAAAACTCCCGATTGTAAAGCTGGAGTTCCATTCGCATCATGACCTGCTTTTATCTCACTAGCACTTGGTTTAGCACTTCCTGAAGGTAATAATACAAAATACGTTTTACCAGTTTCATTTATTTTGGTAGAAAAATCAAAATCATTAGATAGGATATTACTTATTTTTGGATAATCTGTATCGTTTACCGGAGGTGCTGTATCATTCTTAATACTTATATTGTCAATCGCAAATGATGGTCGTGAACCTGCTCCTGAATTCTGTTTAGAAATCCATCTGATTTGTACAAGCGGCTGATTGTTACATTCTGCTGGTAAAATAACCTTAATAGGAGTCAAATTTAATCCTGAAGTTCCTGTTACTTGTTTAGTTCCATCGTTTAAATAAGCTGTTTGAAGCAGTGAGGTAAAAGGAGTGTCATTACCAATACGATATTGAACTATCATCTCAGAGATTCTATTGTTGGAGTTCCCATCATAAGGGTTACGAATGACCATTGCATCGTATTTTAACTCAATTCCATATTTATCGGAGGTACTAAAAGCAAACGCAATAGTCAAATCTAGAGATCCGGTATTTAAAAAACCAATTTTACCATTATAATTGTGGATGTTTCCGCTTGTGGTTGAAGCAGTGCTATTAGCAGTCAGTGGTTTGTCTGCAGCTAAACTAGCGCTTGTGTTATAAGAAGCTCCCGGATAACTATTAGTAGACCAGCCTTGAAAACCAGGTGGATAAGTTGTTGAAGTACTTGTTAGATCACCGAAATTTTGTAAGTAAGGTAATGTTTGTGCTACTGGAGATGTTACTTGTGCAAATACAGGTAAGGAAAAGCAACAAAAAACACTTAGAAAAGCCAATAAATAAGCTGATTTGTAAAATTGTTTCATATATTAAAATTTGAATTTATCGGTAGTAAAAGTACATTATTTACTGTTATGGGAACGTTATTGAATTGAAAAATTAACAGTCTTTTTTTGATGATTTAGCGCAGTTAAAAGAGCTTTTTCGGAGACTATTATTAGTCTTTTTGCCAAAAAGGAATGAAATTATTTTACTGTAAATTGTTTTTTGGAGCTAATTGTATCATGTCATTCTTAAATAGAAACAGTTTATGGGCGATTATTATTTCAGGATTTCAGATTAATTAACTGAGTTACCGCCTAATTTTCTAAGATTAGGTATTTTTATGGAGTTACGCTCTATAGATTTTTAGGCTGTTTTTTATTTTCAGGTAATTAGTGTTACAAAATAGGGTTGATTGCTACTAATAGTACATTAGTATTTGTTTATTTCTAAAAAATTAATCATGAGAGAAAAATCATTTTTATTAGTACTGTTTGTAGCTTCATTTTTTGCACAAAATAGTTTTGCTCAAGAGCTCTATACTCCACGAAATATAAAAGAGGCTTATTCAAATGCTAGTCGTTCCAAAGACGGAAAGCCAGGAAAAAAGTATTGGCAAAACCACGGAAAATATACTATGGAAATTAGTGTTGATCCAACTACAAAAATGGTAAGTGGAACTGAAAGTATTGTTTATGAAAATAATAGCAACGATACTTTAAAAACGATAGTTATTCGTTTTGTAAACAATCTCCATAAACCTACCTCACCAAGAGGAGGCGAAGTAAGTCCTGACTTTTTATCAGCAGGATTAACAATTACCTCTTTTAAAATAGATGGCGAAGTTTATAATGAAAATGCTAAAAAATGGGGAACTGTTGGTACCGTTAAACTAAAAAAAGCATTGGCACCTAATAGCAAAACTACTTTAGATATCGACTGGAATTATCCTTTGTCTAAGGAAAGTGGTCGTGAAGGACAAATTGATGAAACTACATTTTTTGTAGCATATAGTTACCCTAGAGTTTCGGTTTATGATGATTATAATGGCTGGGATAAATTGCCACACACGGATCGTCAGGAATTCTACAATGACTTTAATGATTATAGTTTTTCGATAAAAGCACCTAAAAATTATGTGGTTTATGCGACGGGAGATTTACTAAATCCTGATGAAGTTTTGCAAGCTGAGTTTTCAAGTAGATTGAAAAAATCCTATACCTCTGATGCCGTTATTCATATTGCAAATGAGCAAGAAATGAAAGAAGGTAAAGTTACTTTGCAAAACGATTGGAATACTTGGAAATTTGAAGCGAATGACATTTCAGATGTATGTTTTGGTTTGAGTAATCATTATTTATGGGATTCAGGAAGCGTCATCGTAGACAATAAGACCAATCGTCGTGTAAGTACGCAAGCAGCTTATGATGTAAAAGGTACTGATTTTATTAACTCGGTTAAAAACAATAATTATGCTTTGGCTTGGTTTTCTAACAACTGGCCAGGGATTCCTTATCCTTATTCTAAAATGACTGCTTTTCAGGGATTTGCTGATATGGAATACCCAATGATGGTAAACGATTCTCAGACAGGAGATGCTGTTTTTGCGCAGTTAGTACAAGATCACGAAATCGCACATACCTATTTCCCTTTTTATATGGGAATTAATGAAAGCCGTTATGCTTTTATGGATGAAGGTTGGGCAACGACCTTAGAGTACCTTATTGGAATTTCAGAGCACGGAAAAGAAGCTGCTGATAAATTTTACAAGCAATTTAGAGTAAATCGCTATATAAATGATAAATCAGCCGAAGAAGATCAGCCTATAATTTCGATGTCAACTCAACTGTCAGGAGCGGGTTATGGTAATAATTCATATGGGAAAGCATCTCTTTCTTATTTAGCTTTAAAAGACTTATTAGGGGATGATTTATTCAAAAAAACATTACATACCTATATGGAAGATTGGAATGGTAAACACCCAATTCCTTGGGATTATTTCAACTCGATAAATTCGACTTCAGGTAAAAATTTAAATTGGTTCTTTAACAACTGGTTTTTCACTAATAATTATATTGATATCGCTGTTGCAAATGTGAATTCGAATACCAAAACACAAACAATTTCGATAAAAAACGAAGGCGGTTTTGCGATTCCATTTGATGTAAATATTATCTATACAGATGGAACTAAAGAAGTAGTTCATGAAACGCCTGCGGTTTGGGAAGCCAACCAAAAAATGGCAACAATTAGTTTTAAAGGAACTAGAAAAATTAAGTCGGTAACACTAGATGGCGGACTTTTTATGGATGCCACACCAAAGGATAATACTTGGATTTCTAAATAGTAGCTCCCAATTTAAAGTAATATAAGCTATTATTAAAATGAACTTTCAAATACAGAATTATGGTTCTAAACTTGTTGGTTTACTAATATTTAATTTTTTTTCAATCGATTTCAATATGTTTAATTGTTTTGCTTGACTGTCAAATAAAACTTTGATTTGTTCTTCAATTAATAGATCGACTTTTTCATGTAAAGCTCTAATGGCTAATTCCGATTTCAAATTGATTAAATAGTCATTCTCGCTGCGTTTCCTGTCTTTTTCTTCTACTCTATTTTGGCTCATCATAATTACAGGAGCTTGAAGCGCAGCAATACAGGACAATATTAAGTTCATTAATATAAAAGGATAGGGATCAAAATTATCTCTTATGGGAGTAATGGTGTTTAGTAATATCCACACAAATAAAATAACAAAAAAAGAGATGATAAATGCCCAGCTTCCACCAAAACGGGCTACTTTGTCAGATATTTTTTGACCTTTGGTAAGTACATCTTCTGGTGGATTTAGCAAATTATTAATTATCAGCTTCTCGTCTTCTATAGTTTGTTGCACGATTTTTTGAAGTTTTGCTAATTGTGCTGCTTCTGAATTCAGTAGTGTTTTTGAGTCTTTGTTCATTTTAATTAAGCTTTAAATTTTTACATGCTTCATAATTCTAAACAAGATTATAAAAAGAATTCTGATTATTTATTATAGAAAAAGATTTTCTGCATTGTTTCTTGGAAATAGGAAATCGATAAATCGCTTCGACCTTTAAAAAAGGACTGTAATCTAATTCAGAGTTTAATTTAGTTCTGTGGTTTCCAAACTTAAAAGGAGTAATTGATAAATCAATTTTATCGTTAACGGCGTATAGATCATAACTGTTTGTGGAATGCCCAATTTTTAAACGTAAAAGAAGGTTTTTGTCCAATGAATTATTTTGGACGTAGGATGAAAACTCTAAGGAGTTGTTTTCTGAATAAGCTGTTAGCGCGTTGTCATTTTTAATTTTGAATGTTTCAGAGTTTCCTTTGTAGTCGATTCCCAGTCTCGTTTTACTGGAAACACCAAAATTCATATCAAAAAGTCCCGGCAGTAAAGCACTAATTTCAAAACGAGAATCAGGGCTGATGTAATAAATGCCTAGTAAGGGAGTAATATAAAAACCAAAGGCTTCATTTCCTGTATATAGTCCAAATTTATAATTAAAGTTTTTGCGCTTTTTATACGTCCATACCGCAATTCCCCCCATAAATATCATCTAAGCCTATGTTTTTATAATCAGAAGCGAGTATGGGAAGTAAGATATACGTTCCTGTCCAACGATCAGAATGCTGAGTAGTAAAGCCTAATTTAAGGCGGGGGTATAGTATAGTTCACTGTAATTAGAATAAGGAAATAATTGTAGTTTTTTAATGTTAAAATCAAATCCAGTGATAATAGCCGTTTTTTCATTTAAAACAATTGGCAAAGTTACTTTAGAGTCAAAAATAGAAATAGTAGTGTTTTTAGCACTATTTTCAAAAGAAGTATCTCCTGATTTAGAATAGCTTATGTTTAAGAGATCCACATATTCTTGTGCATTACTTAGTAGCGGGGCTATTAAAAACAGGAAACTAAGTAATTTTTTTAGCATTTTATAAATGTAAGTTTTTTTATTATACGAAAAGCTTTATTTTTATAGCCAGCAGGTCTTTTTATTACAATTATCAGTTTTTATATGAAGTAGTTATGAAAAATGAATTACTATGAAAAAGTTAGGGGTTTTAGCAGAAATCTATTCTCTAAATTACATAAAGACCGAGCCAAAAAAGAAAATAAAAAAATCCGTTTAAAACAGTAGCAAAAAATATGCAATACGATTTTGATTATATAATTATAGGAAGCGGTTTTGGCGGTTCAGTAAGTGCTTTACGACTTTCAGAGAAAGGGTATAAAGTATTAGTAATTGAAAAAGGAAAATGGTACAAAGCAAATGATTTTGCCAAGACCAATTGGAATCTAAGGAAATGGTTGTGGATGCCTTATTTGCGTTTCTTTGGCATCATGAAAATGAGTATTTTCAGGCATGTTGTGATTATATCTGGTACAGGAGTTGGTGGTGGTTCTTTGGTCTACGCCAATACTTTGCCCATTCCCAAAACTAATTTTTATAAGACAGGAAGTTGGAGTGAGCTCGAGGATTGGGAAATAGAACTTAAACCTTTCTACCAACAAGCGCTTAAAATGCTAGGTGCTTCTAAAAACCCTAAATTATTTGATGGTGATATTGCTTTAAAAGAATTGGCAAAAGAATTGGGACGCGAAGATCAATTTGAACATCCAGATGTGGCTGTTTTCTTTGGCAAGGAAGGACAAAAAGTGAAAGACCCCTATTTTGAAGGCAAAGGTCCAGATCGAGCAGGATGTACTTTTTGCGGAGGCTGCATGACAGGTTGCAGGCACAATGCAAAAAACACTTTAGACAAAAATTATCTTTATTTAGCTCAAAACCTAGGAGCTACAATTCTAGCCGAAAATGAAGTTTATGATGTAAAACCTTTAGATAATAAGGAGGGAGCAACAGGATTTAAAATTTCGGTTCGATCCAGCACTCAATTTTTTAAGAAGAAAAAGGAATTCACTTCAAAAGGGGTGATTTTCTCAGGCGGTGTATTGGGAACCGTAAAACTCTTGCTTAAACTTAAAATGAAGTCCCTTCCATTATTGTCAGATAAATTAGGAGACGACATTAGGACAAACAATGAAACCTTGATTAGCGTTTCTACTTTGGATAAAAATAAAAATTTGTCAAAAGGGGTGGCGATAGGAAGTTTATTGCATACAGATGATAATAGTCATTTAGAAATTGTGCGTTATGCTGAGGGATCTGGTTTCTGGAAATTACTTCATTTCCCTATTTCTCACGGAAAAAATGCAGCAACGCGTTTTGTAAATATGATACAACAACTGCTAAGATATCCTTTGAGTTATTTCAAGATTTACTTTAGAAATAGTTGGTCAAAAAGCACTACCGTTTTGTTATTCATGCAATCGATAGACAGCACGTTGAAATTTAAAAATAACTTTTTTGGAGGAATGTCTTCCAATGTCAGTTCAGGAGTGAAACCAACTGCTGATATTCCAGAGTCGAGAGATTTGACTGATAAATACAGCAAGATAATTAATGGAAAAGCCACCTCTTTTGTTTTAGAAGCCGTTGCTGGTATTCCAACAACCGCTCATGTATTAGGAGGTGCGGTTATGGGAAAAGACAGTTCAAAAGGAGTGATAGATAAAAACAACAAAGTTTTTGGGTATGAAAATATGTTTGTCATTGACGGCGCTATGATATCAGCAAACCCAGGTGTCAACCCTTCCTTATCAATCACAGCAATTGCCGAAAGAGCGATGGCTCAAGTTCCATTTTCCAATGAAATAACAGTCTGAAACAACAGAGAATTCGATTAAAGGATAAAATGAAGATGTAAACGCCATGTTCTTTCCGTTTCCTAATTACTCTTTATATTGAATTAATTGTTTAATTTAGTAGGATCAAAAAGGATTTTGTAAATAGTATCCAGCTGTAAAGTTATTATTGTTCTGTCGATTAATAACGGTAATCATAGCTCGTAAAAACACATTGTTATCAAGAAAAAAATCAAAATAGTAAAAGAAAACATCCACGAAAGACTACATCGTGAGCCTTATTTTACGCACCCCAGATTGAAGTTTATTCCTAATATTGTAGTGAATCTGATTAGCTTCCTACTTTCTTTTGTAGTGGTTGTAAGCGTGCTTTATTTTGTTTTGAAATTTTTGATTTTAAAGTTTTATCATTTAGATTAATTACAAATTCCACTTTAAAAATTTCATCATAAAAGTTTCTAAGACATCTTATGCCTTGGCAGATTGACTTCCTGTGGATAAGGGGCTCGATGGGTCATGCTCACATCTTCTTTAATTTGTTGATGCGCTTTGTACTGTCTGTCTTTAGAATTAGAATAACGCGGATCGGGGATGAACGGCATTTTTGCCATTTTGGTGATGGTAATAGTGGGGAAGTGGTAATCCACTTCGACAGTTCCCAATAACAAATAGCAACCTCCGCCCTGAAAAGGATATTTCTGTAAACTATCAGCAAAATGAGCTGTGTCAAAGAATTCTCCTTCGGCATCAATCCAGGTTCCAAAATACATAGTTCCCCTTTTAGTAGGCACGTGTTTTCGAGAAATAAGATACGCCAGCATTTTTACGGTTCTCTTATGATACTGCAATAAATCTTTGGACAATACATCACCGCGGTATTTTGTCTGTAATAAGTCGAAAGGGGAGCAGGAGACTGGAAAACTGAGTAGTTCTATCTCGTCGAAGGCATCTTCAAAAGGAGAACGTTCTAATACGGGAAGCGTATATTCTTTGACTGGCTCCTGAAGCAGCATTAAATTCCGGTTTTCCGGTTTGAAATTCACTAGTATCAATCTGGCGATTACAAGCAATTGATTTTTTGTCTTGGCTGTAAAGCGGAAGGCACCGATGAAAATTAATATTTGGATTCCTTCTATTCCTATCGGAATGCGATTGATGAAATCTTCGAGTGATTGGTATTCTCCGTTCGTATTGCGTTCTGCAACGATACGATGCGCTGTTTTAGATTCGAGCCCTTCAAGTTGCATCAAACCCAGATAGACGTCAATTCCATAAACGGTAGCTTCGTATTCGCTTTTATTTACACAGGGAGTATGAATGATACCACCGGACATTTTGGCCTCATGCACATACACTTCCGTTCTGTAAAAACCGCCTTGGTTATTGATTACAGCCACCATGAATTCTACGGGGTAATATACTTTCAAGTACAAACTTTGATAGCTTTCGACCGCATAAGAGGCTGAGTGGGCTTTGCAAAAAGAGTAGCCCGCAAAGGATTCTATCTGTCGGTATATTTCTTGACTGAGTGCTAGAGGATGTCCTTTTTGGGCACAACAAGCAAAAAAATTGTCTTTTACTTTCTGCAATGCTGCCATGGAGCGTCCTTTGCCACTCATCGCCCGACGCAGAATATCCCCATCAGAAGCAGGGACTCCTGCAAAGTGCAGTGCAATTTTGATAACGTCTTCCTGATACACCATAACGCCATAGGTTTCTCCCAGATGTTCTTTGAATGTTTCATGAAAATATTCGAACTGATCGGGGTGGTTGTGTCTAAAAATGTACTCTTTCATCATACCACTTTGTGCCACACCAGGACGAATGATGGAGGAAGCAGCGACCAATATTTTATAATTGTCACATTTTAGTCTTCGCAATAAGCCACGCATGGCAGGGCTTTCGATATAAAAACAGCCAATGGTTTTTCCGGTGCTTAAAAATTCATTGCACTTTGCTTCATTTTTTGACAATGCCGTATCTCGAATATTGACTTCAATTCCGCGGTTTTTCTTAACCAATTTTACCGTGTCATCAATATGACCGATGCCGCGTTGACTTAAAATATCAAATTTTTCAAAACCAATATCTTCGGCCACGTGCATGTCAAACAAAACAATGGGAAAGCCTTTTGGAGGCATTTCTAAAACCGTATAATTTGTAATAGGTTCTTCCGAAATTAAGATTCCGCAAGAATGCATGCTGCGTTGATTGGGATATTTTTCTAGTAGCATGCCATATTTCTGTACTAGGGCAACTACCGAATTAGTATCGTGCAGCTGCATTGGATTTTTTGCCAGTGCATCCAGTTCTTCTTTGGGTAAACCAAAAACTTTACCCACTTCCCGAAATATCGAGCGGTATTTGAATTCTACATTGGTACCACAAAAAGCCACATGATCTCGACCGTAGCGATTAAAAATGTATTCGAGAATAATATCCCGTTCTTTCCAGCTCCAATCAATATCAAAGTCGGGCGGACTTTTGCGATTCAGGTTTAAAAAACGTTCAAAGTACAAGTCCAGTTCTAGCGGGCAAATGTCTGTAATGCCCAGACAATAACTCACGATACTGTTTGCACCACTCCCTCGCCCAATATGCATGAATCCCATGCTGTTGCTGTATCTAATAATGTCCCAGGTGATTAAAAAATAACCGCTAAATTTCAATTCATGGATGACTTTTAATTCTTTCTCTACTCTGGCACGTGCTGGAAGATTATTGTTGCCGTATTTCTTTATTAACCCTTGGTTTGCAAGGCTTGTTAGGAGTTGGATATCATTTTCTCCACTTTCTGTATAATGTGTTTTGTTTTTGGGTGTTTTAAATTCGAATTCAAAATTACATTCGGTAATGATGCTTTCGGTGTTTTCAATAATTTGGGGGTAATCGCTAAATTTCTCCAGCAGTTCTTCTAATGGAATCATCGTTTCAGATGTTCTACAATAATCGGCTTCGGTAAGTTTTGACAAAATGACATTGGTATCAATTGCCCGAAGTATTTTATGCAGATTAAATTCTCTCTTTGTCCTGAAATTCACTGGCTGCAAAATGACCATTTTCTCCAGTTTGCTTTTCCATTGATTATGAAATAGCAAGGGAAGCTGCTCTGGACGCATACCCAAAAATTCAAAATCCCTAAATACGTCAGGAGCATTCTCGACTGGATAGATGATACTTACATTAAGAAATTCTGGTGCTTGAGCGGGTAGGGGCGTTTTATCGAAATTATGTTGCGTCAGAAATCGGTTCATTTCGGCAAGACCTAGAGCATTTTTGGCTAAGCCAATATAAAGCAGTTTGTTATTGTACCTAAATTCAATTCCGACGATTGGTTTTATAGCAACAGCTTTACATTCTTTGATGAAATCATAAATACCAGTAACGGTGTTGATATCTGTTAAGGCCATGGCTTTTACACCGCATGCGGCGGCCAGTTGCACTAATTCGGTTAAGGGAATAGTGCCATAACGCAAGCTGTGATAAGAGTGGCAGTTGAGGTACATTACTTGTTTTTTACTTTGAGAGTGGCGCCGGCACAACGAGCCACAGCATCAAAACCGTAGCGTTTTTTCATTCGATCCATCGCCTGATACAGCGACAGCATTTCCTCCGTATCTTCAAACATATTGATTTGGTAAGTTCCGCGAACCAATCCGCTAAAGCGAATACCAATTAGCCGCAACCGCATGCGACGCTGGTATAGTTTGTCGAACAATTCGGTGACGCTCCTTGTCAAAGTATGATCAGCCGAAGTGTATGGGATTCGGCATTGCTTTGTTTCGGTATCAAAATTAGAATAGCGTATTTTTATCACTACCGTTGAGGTAAGCCATTCCTCGGAACGCAATTGAAAAGCCAGTTTCTCCACCATGCCTACCAGTATTGATTTTAATTTTTGAATGTCGATAGTATCCTGCCCAAAGGTGTGTTCTGTCGAAATGGATTTTCTTTCCGTATAAGGTTCCACCGGATTGTTGTCAATACCATTTGCTTTTTTCCAGATATCAATACCATTTTTACCAATCATTTGCTGGAGTACTTCTGCCGGCATTTCTGATAATGTTTGTATGGTTCGAATACCAATGCGCGACAGCAATTGAAAAGTAACATCGCCTACCATGGGAATTTTTTGGATGGACAACGGATTTAAAAAAGATTTCACCATCGTTTCCGGAATTTCTAATTTCCCTGTTGGTTTAGATTCTCCAGTTCCAATTTTAGAAACTGTCTTGTTAACAGATAATGCAAAACTTAGTGGTAATCCTGTTTCTTTTGTAATTGACTGTGCGAGTTCGTTAGTCCATTGGTAACAGCCGTGAAACCGATCCATTCCCGTAATATCCAGATAAAATTCATCGATGCTTGCTTTTTCTACAATAGGCGCTTTCTCTTCGATAACTTGGGTAATATCATGGGATAATTTAGAGTATAATTCCATATCGCCTTTCATTACTTTTGCCTGTGGACAAAGACGCAGTGCCATTTTTATTGGCATCGCAGAGCGAACACCAAACGTTCGGGCTTCATAGGAACAAGAAGCGACCACGCCTCTATCACCACCTCCAATGATTAGCGGTAAACCATTTAATTTTGTATTGGTTAACCTTTCGCAGGACACAAAAAAAGTGTCCATATCCATGTGTACTATTGACCTTGTCATACTGATTTTATTTTTCAAATTGTACATCTATCCATTTCATTCTAAAACTTCCCTAGCAAATTTGATTTACAAAATTAGCACAGATTATAACAAAATAAAGTATATTTGCTGTTACAAATTATAACAAAATTACTATGTCTTTATTTTCCGACAACATCAGACAGCTAAGAATTAAGAAAGGTATTTCTCAGGAAAAACTGGCTCAAAATCTTTTAATAACAAGAGGAAGGTATGTTAAATATGAAGACGGCAGCTCTGAACCTCCGTATGATATTTTGAAGAGAATATCGTATTATTTTCATGTCAGTATTGATATTTTACTCTCGGTTGACGTGCAGAAAATACCTATTGAAGACTTGTTGAAACTGGGAGACAACAGGATATTGTTGCCGATAACCGTTGACCAGCAAGGGGAAAATATTATAGAAATCGTTCCTCATAAAGCACAGGCAGGATATCTTAGCGGTTATGCAGATCCGGAGTTTATAGAAAGCCTGCAGCATATTTCGCTTCCTTTTTTACGGAACGGAAAATTCCGGGCCTTTCCTGTAGATGGAGATTCCATGCCGCCACATAAGAAAGGTTCGTTTATTGTAGGTCAATATGTAGAACGATTGGGTGATGTAATGGACGGAAAAACGTATATCGTAATCACTAAAAGTCAGGGAATAGTGTACAAGCGATTGAACAAAAACGGAAAAAATGCACTGATGCTGCATTCTGACAATACGATTTATTTGCCTTATGAGATTAAAGCTTCGGAGATTCTGGAAATTTGGCAGTATGCCTGCAGTATTGCTACTAATGAATTTATACCCGATGATTTGAGTGCGGAGAGTTTAAAGGATATGTTTAGGGAACTGCGGAAAGAAATTCGAGAAGTGGGAAATAAAATTAATTAAAGAACAGAACCGCCAGAATGATGCCTTGGCTTATGTCAATTTTAAAAAAATAAATAAAAAAATTTCTTTTTTGGAGCTATACATTAGCTTGGGATTTGGTCGTAAGTGTGGATCCAACGGAAGCGATTACTACAAATACAACAGCTACTACCTCGTTAAGAGCAAGGTATTCCTGTAAGAATATCAGCGCGCAAATAGAAGCTGCTGCCGGTTCTAAACTCATTAGAATACTAAATGTACGGGCAGGAAGTTGGCCAAGTGCTTTCATTTCTAATGTAAAAGGAATAGCACTGGATAGAAGGGCAAGCGCTACTCCTAAAGAGAGAAATGTAGGTGTGATATTACTGAGTCCGTTTCCCATAATTCCAAAAGGGACAATCAATAGCGAAGCAAAGAGCATTCCAGTCGCAACGGCCTCTCCGCCTTTCATTACTTTTGAAACTTTTCCTCCCAAAACGATATAAAAAGCCCAAAAGGCTCCTGCCAGTAAAGCCAATAAAACACCTAAAACGTTTATTCCGTTATTTGTCCATGGAGCAATCAAAACAATTCCTGCTGCCGCCAGAAGTACCCATAAATAATCAATGAAACGTTTTGAACCAAAAACAGCCACCAGTAAAGGACCTATAAATTCTAGTGTGACTGCCAGTCCAATGGGAATTCTTTCTATTGACATGTAAAAAATTAAATTCATAGCTCCTAGGCACAAACCATAGGGAATTACAACTTTCCATTGCTTAGGGGTAATCTTGAATAAATTGGGTCTGTAAACTGCGAAGAGTATAATCGCTGAAATACCAATTCTCAGGGAAGCGGTTCCAGCTGCACCAATAGCAGGAAAAAGACTTTTTGCAATTGCGGCACCAGACTGAACACTTATTATTGCAAAAAGTACGGCTGGTATTGGAGGTATGTTGAGTAGTTTATTTTTCACTTTATTTTTCAGATATTTGCTAAGCAAAAATACATAATTTATGATAGTGTCAGTTGGCTTTGTAATAAATGATTAAATAGTAAAAGAGAACGATACTATGTAAAATATATCACCGACAAAAAAACAATAGAAAGTCTAAATTAGCATGCTAATTGATAGTCTATAAAACAGAAGTTATTTGCGGCTTTGAATATAGGTACGGCATTGATGATTTTTATTGAATCTAAAATTTTAGGTATACTATTGCTCTTAACAAATCCAAAAATATTCTGAAGGAATCTTTCATTAAACTTTATTAAAAAATAAAAAATGCGCTTTAAAACACCTAAAAAATCAACGCTTCAAAATATTGCTTTTATTGTCTTTTTAGGCTTGCTTTTGTTTAGTCCATTAGGGACTTTTTTAAAAATACAAGCTAGTCGTTTACTGTCCTTTTCTCCAAAAACGATAGAAGTAAGCGAACAAAAAAAGCTTTCAACTTACCAATGGCAATTGCTCGATAGCAATGGAAATACAGTTTCCTTAGAAGAATATAAAGGAAAAATTATTTTCGTTAATTTTTGGGCCACATGGTGTCCGCCTTGTATTGCCGAAATGCCAAGTATGGACAAACTATATGCCGATTATCAGGACAAAGTAGTCTTTTTATTTGTGACTACTGATTCATTCGAAAAAGCGAATGCCTTTTTGCTTAAAGAAAATTTACAGCTACCTATATTTCAATCGGTTTCTAATCCACCTATAGATATGGAGTCTGAAACGATACCCGCAACTTATGTAATTGATCAGCATAAGAATGTGATAATAGCAAAAATAGGCCCTGCAGATTGGAACAGTGATGCGTTCAGATTAAAATTAGATGATTTACTAAAAAACTAATAAGGAGACAAAACGCTCCGTTTTTATTACTTTTGAAATAAAAATAAGGCAATGGGATTCAAGCATCTATTTAAAGCAAAATTGAATTGGTTTTCCAATGAAAATCAGGAGGTTTCAACTTCTAAAATTTACAGTAAAAGCCATAGCATAACAATCGAAGGGAAACCGATTTTAAATGTTTCTGCTGCCAAAGCATTCAAAGGAGATCCTGCGTTGTATAATCCTGAAGATATGCTGCTAAGCAGCGTCGTTTCCTGCCATATGATGTCGTATTTATATGTTTGTGCTCAAAACGGAATCGAAGTGGTGTCTTATACCGATGCGGCTGAGGCAACGCTTGAGGTTTCAGAGAATGGTTCAGGTCGATTTATTGAAGTGCGCTTGTTTCCTCAGGTTATCATTCGAAATAAAGAACAAGTTACCGAAGCAGTAAGTTTACATAAAAAAGCAAACGAACTTTGCTTTATTGCTAATTCTTGCAATTTCCCCATTGTGCATTTTTCTAGTTGTGAAGTAGTGTAGATTGTAAAAAAAAAGACTAATAATCAAATGGTTATAATTATTTTTGTGGCGTGAATGGGATCATTGTCAATCGAACCCCAGCTATAATAGACATAATGTTATTAACAAATTGTTAATGTAGGGAAAAGGATTACTTGTATATAATAGAAAAAGGGATGGTATTTATCACTACTTCTACAAAAAATGAAATAATATTGTTTGTTTCGATGATGTAAATTTTTAGTTTTTGTGCTATTTAATTTTTAATTTGTTTTCTTTACCAAAATGAATTACCGTAATAAAAATGCGCATTGAATTTCATTACTCTGACTTTTTTTATTTATAAGCAATACACCTTATGCAAATTAGTTTATTCTCAATAAAATATATCCGTTATTTTGTATTATTTTCTTTTATCGCTTTTTCATCTAAAGGCTTAGCGCAAGATAGAAAACCAAAAGTAGCTTTGGTTTTGAGTGGTGGCGGTGCCAAAGGTTTAGCGCATATTCCTTTACTACAAAAACTAGACTCACTAGGAATCGTTCCAGATTTAGTAGTAGGAAATAGTATGGGAAGCGTGGTGGGTGGATTATATGCCATGGGTTATTCTGGAGATAGTATTGCTACTTTAACAAAAAATATCTCATGGCAGAGACTTATTGGTGGACGTGTATCTCTTAAAAATGTGAGTGTTGAAGAGAAAACAGAATTTAATCGCTACTTAATCGAACAAGATTGGGTAAAAGGTAAAATTAAGTTAGGAAAGTTTATACTAAACGACCAAAATTTACGACAATTCATTTCGATGTTAACATTTCCAAGTTACGACATCACTGATTTTGATAAACTCCAAATTCCGTTTAGGGCAATGGCGACAGATATTGTTAAAGGAAAAGAAGTGGTTTTAAAAAGTGGTTCGTTAGCTTTTGCAATGCGCGCAAGTATGTCAATTCCAGGTGTTTTTTCGGCAGTTCCTTATAATGAAACGCTATTAATCGATGGGGGCGTGCTCAACAATTTTCCAGTTGATATTGCAAAGGAAATGGGAGCCGAAATAATAATAGGAAGTGACGTGGGTAACGGTATGATGGACAAAGACAAATTAGAAAATATTTCATTTTTGCTATTTCAGGCCGGAATGTTAAGTAGTAACATCAAAAACCCGGCTAACCGCGCATTATGTGATATTCTTGTAGATCACACAGAGCATCTGACTTATACCACAAGTGATTTTCAAAAAAGTCAACTAATTTATGAAGAAGGAAAGTTAGCCGTAGCTGATAAGCTTGACGCGCTAGTAGCTTTATCTATTCGCTTAAAAAAATACAATCAGCGTAGCGTGCAATTGCCGCACGTAGAAGATAAAATTGTATTAGACACTATTATTTACAATGACATAAGTAAGACTAATTTAGCTCTTGTTAAAGCAAGAACTAATATTCAAACCAATAAAGAATATAAGAGACAAGATATTGTTGATGGTGTGAGTAGAGCGATGGGAACTACAATTTTTAGTCAGATAACGTTTGAGCCTTTAGTTGATGAGGATAAATTAGGGCTGCAATTAAACGGTTTTGAGCGTTCAAAACATCAAGTAAAAGGATCGCTACACTATGATGATTACCATGGTGTAGGTATATTAGTGAATTATACTGGTAGAAATATTATAGGTGCAGCCTCTCGTTCTTTATTAACTCTTGATATTGCAGAACAACCACGCTTTAGAATACAACACCAGAAAAATTTCGGAAGTGATAGAGATTGGTGGTGGCGTACTGAGGCTTTAGGACAACGTATAACACAGCAGGTTTACATTGGTGGCGAAAAAGTAGATGACATCCGTTTCCGTTTTTTTGAGTTTGAAAATCAAGTTAATAGGAATATTACATCCATGACGAGTTACGTTGGTTTTGGTTTGAACTATCAAAATACACATTTAAAACCCAAAGTAGATCCAGAATTAGAAGACAACTTTTTCAAGCTTAAATCGTATTCGTTCAATGTCGTTCAGTTGAATGCGCATTATATATACAATACTTTAAACAAATCTTCTTATGCTACAGAAGGAGTTTTATTTATAGCTAATATTGGTCGGTCTTTATATAATGATATAGAGGTTAAATTTTCGGATTCTAATTTACCACTTGAAGATGGTTCTACTAGTAATTATACTAAATTTGGAGTTAACTATGAAAAACGCATGTCTATTTCTAGCACTGCCACTGCTATATTTGGAGGTTCTGCAAATTTTATCGTAGTGGATCATAAAAAGGATAAAGACGTATCTTTCTTTGACTTTGGCCTCGGAGCAAAATATTTTCTTGGTGGCAACCAACTAGCACCCAGAAGCGATAATTTCATTTTACCCGGTCTTAATGAATCCGAGCTTTCGGTTACTCAATTTATGAAGTTTAACCTTGGACTACAGTATAATTTTAAAACAAAATTGTATGTCATTCCTCATGTTGATTTTGCAGTATTAGGATTTAACAGTTTCAACGAATATATCAGTAATGTAGGTAGTGCTAAAGGAAAGTGGCAAGATCTTAATGAGGAGAGTTATTTACTTTCATCAGGAGTAACTTTGGGTTACAATTCGATTTTAGGACCTGTAAATTTTGATATTTCCTGGGTCAATGATGTCAATAAAATACGTTTGTTTTTTGGTGTAGGTTTTCAATTAAATCGTTCAAATTAATTTTTTTATAAGAAGCTTTAGTTAGTATATATTTGTGAATAACGACATTGAATTGAAATAGCTCTAGAAAAGTTGAATTGGGCCTCGGCAAGCAATTATAATGATTTAATAAATACTTCAAAGTGATAATGTACTTTAGCTTAGTTGTTGCAACAATTTATATTTTTAGTACATGGGAAATCGATCCCGCATTTTAAAACTGGAAAACGTTTGTATTCTAATAAATCAGAAATTGATAGCTGGATAACTAGATTGATGTCAGTACTTAAGAAGATATAAATCGTAAAGCGAAAGAGTATATTTTTAAGAATAGCGTTATATAATTTAGAGATTAATACTAAAAGTAATATTAAAAACTATGCCCTCATTATGGCCCTTAAAAAAAAATAACCTTTGTAAACACTGCGTTTACAAAGGTTATTGTGGAGTCGCCGAGAATCGAACTCGGGTCCAAACAAGCAACTAAAAGGCTTTCTACACGTTTATTTCCTGATTGAATTTTCGATAGTGAGCCAGGCCAGGAACAGCCACTCAATACTTATCTCCTTTATTTCGAAGTCCACCCGAAGCTTATGGAAATCTAGGTTTAAATTTACGATTCACCTTAATCGACCGCTATAAACCAAAGCTTTCGAGGTAAATCCTGCTTCCCTATCTGATAGGGACGAGGCTAATCTTACTATAATTCAGATTATGCAGCAAGAGCGTAGTTTCCTTCGCCGTGTATGTGTTTTGGAACCTTTTATTAACGAGAATTGTCCCAGTTCTCCACGTGCTTACTTTTCAATTCGACTTGCTGTCAAAACCAGTCGACCCCTTTTTTATTATTCAAAGGATTAATTTGAAAGTGCAAAGGTATTCTATTTTAACTGAAATCTGCCATTTGCATTCACAATATTAAACATCAAATATCATTCCTCTTTTCCGTTATCATCTAATTTGAAAGGATAATCACCAAAAAGTGCGGAGAGATTTCGTACTTTATAAGTCATACGACTGAATTTGTTTGATAACGCAATAATAGTCACTTTTTCCTTTGGTAAGGTAATATAGGCAGAAGTGTTACCATGCCACCAGCCGTTATGAAAATAAAAATTCTGTCCTGTTGGCCAGTTAATCATTCGTATTCCTAGGCCATAATTATTTTTTCCTTTATGTTCGTTGCTATACCCAATAAAGGCTTTTTCCAAAAGTTTTGCGGGAAAGAATTCAGGAGAATTTCTCCCCATGTCAAATTTTAATAAATCTCGGGGTGTAGAGTAAATATTTTTATCACCGTATATACCGTCCAAATAATCTAAATTTACTTTAGAAAAATTACCTCTGTACGATGGAGTAGCTGTTTCTTTGTCTTTTTCATAATCAAATACATAGGTGTCGTTCATTCCTAAAGGTTTGAAGATAATTTGCTCCATTGCCGTTTTATAAGGAAGTCCAGTCACTTTTTCAATAACTAATGCCAACATGGCATAATTAGTATTGCAATAACTAAAGCGGGTATCTGTTTTAAATTCTAAATCAATCCCTTTTGTCGCCATAATGGTCAAAATATCTTGATTCGTAAGTGTTTTATGTCGGTCCCAAATTCCTTTTTTTTCTGTGAAATAGGCATAATTACGCATCCCTGATCTATGGGTTAAGAGCGTTTTTATGGTTACGTCAGGATATGGAAATTCTTTTAAGATGGTATTTACCTTTTGATCTAAACTTAATTTTTTTTGATTTATTAATTTTAAGACTGCGGTTGCGGTAATTACTTTACTGACGGATGCAATATGGAGTGCAGTAGTGCTACTCATCGCCTCCTTAGTTTTGTTATTTGCTAAGCCTTCATATTTTTCAAAAATGATTTGCCCGTTTTTAGCTACCAGAAAGCCTCCGTTGAGACTATTATGGGGCCAGTTTTTATTATAAAAATGAGTGATTGAAGTTTTCTTAGAAGCTATATAGCTTTCTGAAAGTTTTGGGCCTTTTTTTATTAATTCAGCTTTTTTAGTTTTAGTTGTTTGGTCTAATACTTTGGTCGATTCATTCTTTTGTTTACAGGAACTCAAAACCAATGTCAGCATGAGTATTTGTAGTATATTTGCTTTTTTTATAAAGATCATTATATGGTGGAGTTGAAACGCAAATATATAGAATCAAACTTTGTTGTTATTGTTTTTTTTAAACCTTAACAGTATTTTATTAAAGTTTTTTTCTATTTATTACTATCGTTTTGGGCTTCAGCTTTTAATACATGGAAGGATTATTTAATTTATAAAAATCAAACAATTTTAGTTTAAAGTGTTATATTTGTAACAATTAGATTTTACGAAATTAGAATAAGTCAAAACGAAAGCCTTAAATATATATGAAATTCGGAATTATAAAAGAAAGAAAAAGTCCGCCAGACAGAAGAGTTGTTTTCTCACCTAATGAATTACTGCGTTTAAAGGAACTTTATCAGGAGGCTACCATCAAAGTGGAGAGTTCAGACATTAGAATTTTTACCGATGCGCAATATAAAGACTTGGGAATAGAAGTTGCTGATGACATTAATGATTGTGCTGTTTTATTTGGTGTTAAAGAAGTTCCAATGGATTATTTAATTCCTGAGAAGTCTTATTTCTTTTTTTCACATACGATCAAAAAGCAGCCATACAATAGAGAATTGCTACAGGCTATTCTTGAAAAAAACATTGATTTGTATGATCACGAAACGATAGTTAACGAGAATAACCGTAGGTTAATTGGTTTTGGTAGGTATGCTGGAATTGTAGGTGCTTATAATACGATTCGTGCTTTCGGTTTAAAGTTTGGATTATTTAAATTAGCAAAAGCGGAAACGTTATCTGGAAAAGAGGAGTTGATCAATCATTTGAAAAGACTGGTTTTGCCTCCGTTAAAATTTGTAATTACGGGAACAGGAAAAGTAGGTGGCGGTGTCAAGGAGATTCTGGATGCTATGAAGATTAAGGAGGTTTCCATTGAAAACTATTTATCTAAAAATTATGCGCAGCCTGTTTACACACAGATTGAAGTGTTAGATTATAATAAAAGGATAGACGGGCAAGTTTTAGACTGCAATGATTTCTATCAAAATCCAACAGAATACGTTAGTAATTTTGAGCGATTTGCTAAAGTTTCGGATATTGTTATTACAGGGCATTTTCATGGAAATGATGCGCCAAATATTATTACCAAAGACATACTGCAATCAAAAGATTGTAAAATAAAAGTAGTAGGGGATGTGTCTTGTGACATTAATGGCCCAGTTGCATGTACGCTAAGATCATCCACAATTGCGGAACCATTTTATGGTTATTTACCTTCTGAACATAAAGAAGTAGATGTTTTTCATCCTGCTGCGATTGTAGTTATGGCAGTAGATAATTTACCTTGTGAATTGCCGAAGGATGCCAGCGAAGGTTTTGGAACAATGTTTATGGAATATGTTATTCCTGCCTTTTTTAATAATGATAAAGATGGGATTTTGGCTAGAGCCAAAATGACTGAAAAAGGAAAATTGACCCCAAGATTCAGCTATTTACAGGATTATGTAGACGGTAAATAGATTCTGAATTAAGAGTGGCTGGTCATTTCTTCCAATACTTTTAGCTTACAGATAAAATTAAATTAAAAAACCCTGCAATGTTACATTGCAGGGTTTTGAATTTATGACTGCAATTAGAACTATTTAAGACTTCCAACCATATCTTCTGGTTTTACCCAAGCATCAAAATCTTCTGGAGTAACGTACCCTAAACGAACAGCCTCTTCTTTAAGAGTTGTTCCGTTTTTATGAGCAGTTTGAGCGATTTCTGCCGATTTGTAATATCCAATTTTAGTATTTAAAGCGGTAACCAACATCAATGAATTGTCAACCAATTCTTTAATACGCTTGTAGTTTGGTTCAATACCTTGAGCACAATGTTCGTCAAATGACATACAAGCATCACCTAATAGACGTGCTGATTGTAAAAAGTTTGCTGCCATTACTGGTTTGAAAACATTCAATTCATAATGCCCTTGCATCCCTCCAACAGTGATTGCTACATCGTTACCTATTACCTGAGCACAAACCATCGTCAAAGCCTCACATTGTGTAGGGTTCACTTTTCCTGGCATGATAGATGAACCTGGTTCGTTTTCTGGAATGATTAATTCACCAATTCCTGAACGTGGTCCTGATGCCAACATACGAATGTCATTAGCTATTTTATTTAATGAAACAGCCAATTGTTTTAAGGCACCATGTGATTCTACAATCGCATCGTGAGCAGCAAGTGCTTCAAACTTATTTTCGGCAGTTACAAAAGGATGTCCTGTAAATTCAGCAATGTATTTTGCAACTGTTACGTCATAGCCAGCTGGAGTGTTTAGTCCTGTACCAACTGCAGTTCCTCCTAATGCTACTTCTGATAAGTGAGCTAAGGTGTTTTTTACTGCTTTTAGACCATAATTCAATTGCGCTACATAACCAGAAAGTTCTTGACCTACTGTAAGTGGGGTAGCATCCATAAGATGGGTACGACCTATTTTTACTACGTTTTTGAATTCGGTTGCTTTTGCGTGTAGTGTGTCTCTTAATTTTTCAACACCGGGAATAGTAACTTCTACAACTGCTTTGTAAGCTGCAATGTGCATCCCTGTTGGGAAAGTATCGTTTGAAGATTGTGATTTGTTGACATCATCATTAGCTTTAATGAATTGTTCGCCTTCGCCAATTTCAAATCCTTTAAGAACTTGAGCGCGGTTTGCAACTACTTCATTTACGTTCATGTTACTTTGCGTACCTGAACCCGTTTGCCAAATTACTAATGGAAATTGATCCTCTAATTTGCCAGCCAGAATTTCGTCGCAAACAGCTGCGATAGCATCACGTTTTTCAACAGGCAAAACACCTAAATCGCAGTTAGCATATGCAGCTGCTTTTTTTAGATATGCAAAACCTTCTATGATTTCTTTAGGCATAGAAGCTGATGGGCCTATTTTAAAATTGTTTCTAGAACGTTCTGTTTGTGCTCCCCAGTATTTATCAGCTGGAACCTGCACTTCACCCATGGTGTCTTTTTCTATTCTGAATTTCATTTTATTGTTGATTTGTATGTGTTAGTTTAACATTTAATTTGTGGAAATGAACCTGATGTGCTAGCCCCGATAGCAGTGAAAATCCTTATATGCCATTGTTTGGCATATAAGATTGTAACGGATAGCGGGAATAGCTCCTTAAATTCAGCTCAAAAATACGGATAAATACTTTTTTATGAAAATTGAATTGGATTTTTATTGCGAAGAAAAAATAATAAACATACATTTGTACTTACATTCAAAAATTCCGGAAAACATGTTTGAATTTTCACAGTACTTAGGTTTTTTACTTTTTTTAACCATCCTAACAATGGGATTTTGGTTAATGTTTTTTCTAGTTAGTTTCGTATCCTATTGGGTAGGTGGCGCAACTTGGGAAGCATATAAAGAGAAAAGAAAAGCAAAGAAAGAACAATCAGTTTAGTTTGATTGACTCATAAAATAGGACCCGTTTGTACGAGTCCTTTTTTTTATGCCTTTTTTTGAAAAAAAATACGGGCCCGTATTGAAACGAACCCGTACTTATCGAATTAATTAACCAATTAAATCATTTATTATCCAGGAAACCCACCACCTTCTTCTTCGTTGTTTTTTGGCACATTTTTATCTCTATCTGTTTTCTTTTTATTTAAACGGTAGGTGAATGACAAATTGAATTGTCTTTTTCTCCACTGAAACTCACTATAGTTACTTACAGTAGACAGATTAGTTTCGGATTTCATTTTTCTCGAATTGAATATGTCACTTACGTTAAAAGCGATTGTCGCTTTGTCTTTTAAGATGTCTTTGCTAAATGCAGTATTGATCATATATTGACCTAAACTTTTACCTTGTGCTGTGTTACTAGGTCCAAAGTACATTCCACTTGCTTGCCATTCAATGTTGTAAGGCAATGTTAGACGGGAGTTCACACGAGAAAACCAAGAAAAGGCTTTGTTGTCAAGATTTTCAGTGATTACAATGTCTTGTGAATTAGTGTACACAAAATCACCTGTTGTTTTTGTGTTATACAAGTTGAAGCTGCTGTTTATTTTCCATTTTTTTATTGGAGAGTAATTTAAAGTAAACTCAAATCCAAATTTTTGCTCTTTTCCAATGTTGATAGGTGTACTAAGAATTACTGGAGTACCATCTACAAATTCACCACTTTCATAACGTACAAATGAAAATACATCTGTTGTGTTTTCAAAATACATAGAGGTATTGAAAGTAACTTTATTCCAACGTTTGATATAACCAACATCAAATTTATCAGTCAAAGAAGGATTTAAATCAGGGTTACCTCTAAAGATGTTGATGTTACTTGAAATATTTGGAGTAGGGTCTAAAAAGCGTCCTCTTGGTCTAGATAAACGTTTACTGTAGCTCAAAGAGATACTACTTTGGTCCGAAATTTCGTAATTAACAAAAGCACTTGGAAAAAACTTATTGTATTTTTTATTGTTGTATTCTTTTGTGTCCAATAAGTTCACATCGATGTTAGTGTCTTCCCAACGTAAACCGAATAGGTAAGAAAATTTATTTACTTTGAAACCATATTGGGTATAAAGGGCATTAATTTTTTCTTTGTATTCTAATGTATTAGATAAAAAGTTACCAACATTATTTCCATTTTCACTAGAGAAGATATCATATTCTTTATTCAAGTTATTGAAATTCCCTTTGTATCCTGCCTCAAACTGACTTCCTTCACCAATAGGTAAAACATAATCTGCTTGAAATTGAAATTGTTTTTGAACTTCTTTGTTGAATGTTGTACTGTAGGTAGATAGATCAGGAAAAGTAGTGTTTACTCCATTGATAGTAGAATCATCTTTATCATTACTTTTAGAATACGATCCATCAACCGTTAACTTGTGCCCTTCATCATTGAAGTTTTTAATTAAGTTAGATGAGTATTCAAAGTCGTTACCTTCGTCATTACCATCATTTAAACGGTAGCTTGTCGAAGTGAAAGCTCTATTGCTATCAAAAGCATTATAGCTAACTAAATCTTTATTCTTACCACCATTTTCTCTGTAACTTATAGAGTTGGTCCAAAAAGTAGTAGGAGTGATTGACCATTCTACACCAGTTTTTGTGTTAATTCCGTCTCGGGTTCTTTTTGTATCGCGTTCTTCGTCAATGTATTTACTAGTAGAACCGTCAGTATTGAAATATTGCGAATTAGTTAATCCCGCTCCTTCATTTGTTCTGTAACTATATCCTGTTGAGGTAAAGAAGTTCAACTTTTCAGTTTTGTAATTTAAGTTTGCACTTAAACCATAGGTTTCAGGAATTCCGACTGAAGCAATGAATGAACCATTAAAACCTTGATTTTTTCCTTTTTTAAGGATGATATTTAAAATTCCAGCACCACCTTCAGCATCATAACGAGCAGATGGATTAGTGATTACTTCTACTTTATCAATAGCATCTGCGGGAATCTGACGCAAAGCTTCGGCCATATTTAATGCATTTGAAGGACGACCATCAATGAAAATACGAACATTGTCGCTTCCTCTTAAACTTACGTTTCCTTCAACATCTACAGTAACTGAAGGAACGTTTTCTAAAACATCACTTACTGTTCCTCCTTTAACCAACATGTCTTGACCTACATTGTAGACCTTCTTATCAAGTTTAATCTCAACAGTAGATTTCTCTGCACGAATAACTACTTCATTTAATTGAGCAGCATCTTCACTTAATGCGATTGTACCTAAATCACTACTTGCTTTAAGTGCTTTATCTTTTAATTCAATTGATTTGAATGAAATGAATTCAATTTTAATGGTATACATGCCTGGATTTACATCAATATTGAATTCTCCTTTTGGATTTGTAATACCTCCAGCTACAACCTTAGCATTTTTAGAGTTGATAAAGGTAACTGTTGCATATTCAAGAGGTTGTTTGCTTAGTTTTTCAATAACAGTTCCTGTTATTTTAATTCTTTCTACCATTGGACCTCCTTGCTGAGCAAAACTCATTAAAAAGGTTAGAAATAAAGTGAGAGTAAAAAAGGTTTTTAAAGAGTGCTGCATCATTACTAATTTTAGTTATGCAAATTTGACTACAATTTTTTGATATGGTTTAATGTGCAAATCACAAAAATCTGTTAAAAAAAGCGATGTCTTAATTATAGGAAATCGGCCATTTTATCTAAGTCTCTGCCTATGATCGCTTTGTCTCCATTTATCACAATAGGGCGCTCTATAAGAATGGGGTTTTCGACCATCACTTTTAAGATTTCTTCTTCTGTCATTTCTTTATTTTTAAAGTTTTCTATCCAAATTTTCTCTTTTTGTCGTACTAAATCTAATGGTTTAAGGTTTAGTTTTTTCAGCAGTGCTTCTAGCTCTTTGAGGGTAGGAGGGTTGTCTAGATATTTTATAATTTCATATTCTTTTTCTGTCTCTTCTATAAAGGCGAGACAGTTTCTTGATTTTCCGCAACGGGGATTATGGTATATTTGTATCATCTTATTGTTTTTTCTTTGTTAATGAAAATTAAAATAAATAAAGTAGTTTCGAGGGAACAAAAGTAAACTTTGATCGTCTAACTAGTCATATATAATTAAATTAAAATAATACATGTTTATAGAACAAGGAGTAAATTCAGAGAATAAATTTTGGAAATATTTAATTGGTTCAGTTATAATAATTACGTGTTCCTTTGTTGGTCAGGTTCCGTTGCTGTTGGCAATTATTTATGAAACAGTTACAAAAGGAGTACCTTATCCGAGCGGTAATAAAGAATTGATGCAATTTTTTGATCCCAATTTTACTTTATTTCTCATTCTGATTTCATTTGTTTTTACCATGGTTGGTATCTATTTTGTAGTGCGTTATGTACATAAACAAACGATGCGTTCCGTGACAACATCAAGGCCTAAAATAGATTGGAAAAGGGTGTTTTTCTCTTTTTCTTTATGGTCTGCTTTTACGATTATTTCAACTTTACTTTTTTACTATACGAATCCAGGTGATTTTGTATTGAATTTTAAACCCGTCCCTTTTGCGATATTAGTCGTTATCGGGGTACTTTTAATTCCGATACAGACTAGTACTGAAGAATACGTTTTTAGAGGGTATTTAATGCAGGGTTTCGCAAATCTGTCGAAGAATAAATGGTTTCCTTTAATAATGACTTCAGTTATTTTTGGTGCGATGCATCTTTCTAATCCAGAGGTTTCAAAAATGGGAAATGTCATTTTTATATATTATATAGGAACTGGACTATTTTTAGGTGTACTGACATTGATGGATGAAGGAATGGAGCTGGCCTTAGGATTTCATGCGGCTAATAATCTAGTGAGCGCTTTATTAGTTACTTCAGATTGGTCTGCTTTTCAAACACATTCTATATTTAAAGATATTTCAGAACCTGAAGCTGGACTGGACGTAATATTACCTGTGATTGTTATTTACCCAATACTTTTATATATCTTTAGTAAGAAATACCAGTGGACTGGTTGGAAAGAAAAATTGACTGGAAAAATAAAAACACAAGAAAGCAACACTATTTAAAATAACAACCTAACAATGAAAGAAGTAACTTATAAAAACGTACACAATCATTTTAAATTGAATGGATTTCAAATGGATAAACAAGATTTATGCAGAGTGTCTTACTGTTTAATAAAAGAAGGAGATGAATTTGAGAAGTCGATAGGTGATTTTTTATTGGATTGGTTTGATGATAAACCCTATATAGATTTACAAACTTCTGGAACTACAGGTACTCCTAAAATGATTCGAACAAACAAGCAAATGATGGTAAATTCTGCCTTGGCTACGGGTGATTTTTTTCAATTAAGTCCTGGAGATAAAGCATTGTATTGTTTGCCTACTAAATATATTGCTGGAAAAATGATGCTGGTTCGTAGTTTTATTCTGGGTTTAGATGTAGATTTTATAGCACCAAGTTCACATCCATTAACAAAGAATGAAACTAAATATGATTTTGCAGCCATGGTTCCTTTACAAGCTGAAAATTCATTGGCAGGATTGAAAGATGTAAAAAAACTGATCGTTGGTGGTGCAAAAATGAGTAAGGCGCTGGAGAAAAAACTTTTGAAAGGAAAGACAGAAGTGTATGAAACTTATGGTATGACTGAAACCGTAACACATATTGCTGCCAAAAAAGTAGGAGAGAAGGCTTTTTCAATCTTACCTAACATTAAAATTTCACAAAATGATAAAAATTGTCTAGTAATTGATGCGCCAAAAATTTCTGATGAAATTATTGTCACTAATGATTTAGTAGAATTGATAAATGACCATCAATTTATTCTTTTAGGGAGAATCGACAACGTAGTTAATAGCGGTGGAATTAAATTGATTCCGGAGCAAATCGAAGAAAAATTATCACATGGAATTCATTCCCGATTTTTTGTGGGTGGAATTGCAGATGCCATTTTAGGAGAAAAACTAGTTTTAGTTATCGAAGGGGAAAAGTTGCCTTTAGATGAGGATGTTTACAGTTCATTGGATAAGTATGAAAAGCCAAAAGAAGTTTTTTATATTGATAAATTCTTCGAGACAGAAAACGGAAAAATAAAAAGACAAGAAATGTTAGAAAGTATCTAAATTTATTTCTGATAAAAAAAAGCATTATGAGTACTACTCATGATGCTTTTTTATTTGTCAAAAAACCAGTTAAAGTCTTTTGTTTTTCTAGTTTCTACATTTTTTCTACCTATCATTAAAATGATTTAATCTGTGTTGAAATTTTAATCGTATCAATTTTTTCTACGTGCGTAAATATAGACATAGCTTTTTCTAAACTTTGAATCACAATGATCTTATTTTACGATAGCATTTTTCCTTATTTTGTTCTTGAAACTTATTTCAAGAAACAGTAATTAAATTTCAAGCCGAGTGTGTTTTCGGCATGACCTTTAGCTATAAAGTTGGTTAGGTTTAGCGATATGCCTAATTTTCGATCGTTCGTTCCAGTAATAAAATATTTTCCAAGATATATTCCAGAGCAAGAGCCAAACTGCGCTTCACCATTATATTCGGATATAAAGCCAAGACCAATTCTATTATTTTCATCTGAAATAGCAAAACCCACGCCTGTTTCAGCACCCAAGAACCAATTTCGCCCAAAACTAAATTGCACGTTTGGTTTAAGAGCAAATAGGCTAAAATTTTTGTGCAAAGCTCTTCCTTCAGCCGTGCCAGTAGTGTCTGATCCTATGTTTCTTACAAATCTATAATCATATTCTCCCCTAATACCTAGTTCTGTTTTTGGAGAAATTTTCTTTGAAGCTCGTATGTTGATACCAACGCCAACTCTATGAGTACGATACATTTGGATATGAACGGGAAGAGATAAGTTTAATCCACCCTCTAGTAGCAATGTTTTAGAATAATCAGGAACTGCTGTTTGATGCTCTAATTGTTGTGCAACAGCTAAATGTGTAAATAGTAGGATTGTAATTACGGATAAAAGTGCTGACTTTTTCATTTTTATATATTAGAAGTTCAATAAATTAATCACTTATGATTTTAGTATTGCATAAAATAAAGTATGAAATTGGCTAAAGCAAAAATAGAATTTGTGCTTTAAAAGGTAGACTGAGGTACATAAAGATAGAAAATATTATTGTAATCAACTTGTAAACAGGGGGTTAATTTAGCTTGTAAAATAATATTTTTTGAATTTTATTTGAAGAAGGTGTGTAGTATTTTAGCCTTTCAACTATAAAAGAAGTGGTTTGGTCGAATATCAGTACTATTTTATTGTGAATCGCTTTTTAAGAACTCTTTTTTTATGTCCTTTAAAATCCAGTTGAGTTCGGGGTCATTTTCTTTCAGGCGATCTTCAAGGGTAGAACTGATTTCCTTGTCTGGAAAAATGCCATGACCTTTAATTTTAGTTTTGTGATGAGGAGCCATCATCATTATCCCGATTCTGATTTTTAATTTTGAATTGGGTAATTTTAAGACAGGAGTAAATCCAGCTACGGTTCCATTAAAAGCTCCTCCCGTTTCGTCTCCTACAAAAGTTACTCTTTTAGAACTTTTTAGGTTGGAAGAAATAAGGCTTGAAGCCGAAAAGCTCCCTCCGTTTATCAGAACATAAATTCTTCCCTGAACGCGATTTGCATTCAATTTATGATCTCTTGTATGTGTGGCGTACCAGTTTTTGCCAGTGTCGTCTTTATGAACTGTCAATAGCAAGTAAGAGTAGAGCAGCGGAGCGTATATCGCTTTTAGTACTTTTAAGCTAAAGGAACCGCCATTAAAATAAGCGCCTTCCATTAGACTTGATCTGGAAACTATCTCAGACTTGTCTAAAAAGACAAAAGTAGAGTCGGCTAGATAAGAGTATAAATCAACAATTTCATTTAATCGTCCACCGCCATTGTCTCTTAAATCCAGAATTAAGGTTTTGGATTTATAGTTGTCAATTTTGCGAAAGCTTTCTTTGTAAAAAGGTCTGAAATCTCCTTTGTTGAAACTTCTAATTTTCATGATGGCGACACTACTGTCTTTTTCCATGAAATGCAGATTTCTGTTGTAATTTTTTAAATCTGGATTATACCCATTTACTCTTTTCTTTCTTCTGGTTTCTCTTGATTTTGCTCTATCAAGGCTGCTCACTCTTTTTCGAACTTTTGGTTCCTGTTTTTTAATCGAATCTTCTTTGTAACGTCTAATGGTAATGAATTGAACGCTGTCGTTGTATTTTAAAGTATAAGTTAAGCTGTCTTTAATGCCATTTTCTACCGTAAAATAAGAAGTAAAGCGTTTGCCTGAAGTAGCGGTTTTTAAAGTGGTATTGTAACCGTCTGAGCTATAGTAGCGGTTGTATTCCTGAATTAAATCCAATGGTTTTGTGCCATTTACGGCAATCACTTCAGAACCTAATTGTATTTTTTTGTCATAGGACCTATTGTTTACGACATACAACTTGTTGTCAAAAAAATCAAAGTCAAATTGAGAAAATGGGCCTATTCCTTTTTTTACAAGTGCTTTTGTTTCCTTTTTCGTCATTCGTTTTGAAGCAGGATAGAGATAGGTGTGACCTTGTCTAACTGCAGCTACAACAGGGCTTAGTTTTTTATAAAAAGCAAGAGGAGTAATAGGTTGAGTGATAGTTGATTTTATACTATCGAATTTAAAATCCAAAGCTGATTTACTGATGTACCAATAAAGATTGGGATGTAAATTTTTTAATTTCGTATACGTAAAATCGACATCCGATTTCAACTGATCTACTGGTATCAGCGCCATTAAATGGTTATTGTGTTTTTTTACAGAACTACATTGGACGAAAAATAGGAGAATAAAAACGAATAGGATTATTTTTCTCATGGTTTTTAAAAAAGGGTTGCGGTCTTTTGTTGTTCTATTATGCAAAGAAACGGCAATTTTGCGTGTCTGCTTGAATTTATCCTAATTCGTTTTTGGTAGTACTTTCTCATATGCTTTTCTAGGGCTTCCTCTAAAATACACTTCGCCACAATAGCTATAACCTAATTTTTCAAAAATTGCCATCATGGCAAAGTTGTCATAATTAGTATCTGCTTTAAGGCTATAGATGTTGTTGCTTATTGCAAAATCTGCTATTAAGTTCATTAGTTTTTTTGCTAAACCTTTCCCTAAATGTTTTTCCGAAATAGCTACACGATGAAATACTACAAAATCATCATTCGTAAGCCATTTTCCTTCTATTTTTTGATATTTGGGTTCGTCATTGATTAATAACGCACAATAGCCAAGGATGCTATCTCCTTCGGTCAAAACATATCCGGCATTTTTATCAATGTCATTTTCTATTACGTCCGGATTAGGATAACCGTCCTGCCATTGATTGCTGCCGTCTTCTTTTCTGCGTGCGATTGCCTTTTGTAAAATGCCCCATATTTGAGGGATTTCTGAAGTTGTAGCTTTTCTAAAGTGATGAGTCATTAGTAAGAGAGGTTTTTGTTGATGAAACTAATTTTTTACCTTTTAAAATCCATAGAACAGGACCAACGAAAGCAATCATAACAATAAGAATCCAGCTCGATTTAGAGCCTCTAAATTCTTTTGTAAGAATAAGATAAATTGCTCTAAAAGTTGTTACAAGTGAACAAAAACATAAAGTAATTATTACTATAGCATTCATTTTGTTTTTTTATTTCGAAGGTTCAGCCCAATCAGAATTCCGTATCAAAATTACTCCTTGTGCATAATCAGTTGCTGAAGTATTTTTATCTGTAATTTTCATTCCCGAAACTAGACTTAATAAACCTGTGCTTTCAATTATTCTTAATGAACTTTTATAAGGAGATTTTGGTTTGTTTATATCAAAAAATGTATTAGTATTTTCATTTGTTATCTTTTTTAAATCGGAAATTCCGAAGTGATAAAAAAAAAAAGGATTGTCGCAAGAAACGGCTGTTTTTGTGTGTTCTTTGTTACTTCTCAAAAAGAAGGGTAAATACTTTGATGGAGCATCCATATAGCTATCTAGATACCGTGATATAATAGTATACGTTTTAGATTTGATAGGTGAGTTTAAATTTTTTACAAGTGTTCCAAAATTATTTTTTTTATTCATTCCTTTTTGTAAAACGTGTGCTTCACCAAAACACCCATAAATTTTTTGTCCTTGAAAATTATATCTTTTGTATAAGTCAATGAAATTTAAAAACATTACATCTTCTCTTGTCATTGTTTTAGAATAGTCAACTAGATTTTTCCTTATATGCTCTATATCTCGCTCATAATCTATGGTTGAGGAATTTAGATTTATTGAAGAAATCAGTGTTGGCAATTCATATTCTGCCCATTCTAAAAATAAATTCTCGTCGTGGGGTATGTCAGATGAAAGATTTAGTTTAGACAATAGAATTTTTAAGTGATTCTTGGTAATATTTATATTTTGAACCTTATCAATTCCATAAACTCTAATTTGTGAATCTTTAGAATTTATACCGTTTAGTTTACGAATGTGAATCCATTTGTTTTTATAATCGAGATTATTGTGTCCATGATTGATTATCCAACTGTTTAAAACGTAATCAATAAGTTTTTCGTCTCCAGTTTGTAGATATTCATTTAAAAAATAAGCTTGACTAAAATCGATCTCGGCCAAATGAATTTTCATTCCGGCATTCTTATTTAAATACTCAATGAGTTCAAAATCAATTTTTATCGTTTCTTTTATTCCGTGAAATTCGCCATAAAGGAACAAATCGTTTGTCTTTACATACTCATCTAAGTTTCTAAAGGTTAAAGTTTTATTCTGGCTAACTGACTCAAACAAATTTTTATTTTCTTCCCAGTATTGAACATATTCTTTGTCTGAGTAGTTGTCGTATGTTTTTACAGAGAAGGAGTAAAGCAAACATAAAAGTAAAGGAATAAAAAAGTATTTAATTCCTTTCAAAATTTTGTTTTTCAATTATATACGATTTTGGGTTAACATTATTACTAACATGTTTTTTTTACGAAAGGAACCTTCGTATAGCTACTCTAAAATTGAAATACACAAAATACTTTACTTGATTGTTATTCTTTTCTCACATATACAGAAGAACGCTCCAATAAAAGATGGAGCGTCTATTTTCTTTTAAATATGTAGGTTCTGAAAATAGTCCGTAATCACATAGCCCCGATAGTAGCGACATCTCCCGCTTTTTTGGCGGGAATACAGCGAATAGCGGGAGAAATCTTGTTTTGAAAACGAAGTAGTTCTGCTCCTAAAAATATAAAATGTTTTTTTATACCTGAATTACACCCAAGTTAAATTGTTTTTCTATTGGAGAGTGATTCGCGGCTTCGATACCCATAGATATCCAAGTTCGAGTGTCCAGAGGATCAATAATAGCATCTGTCCACAGTCTGGAAGCGGCATAATATGGAGAAACCTGCTCGTCGTATCTTGCTTTTATTTTGTCAAATAGTGCTTTTTCTTTGGCTTCATCAACGACCTCACCGCTTTTCTTTAATGAGGAAGCTTCGATTTGCGCCAGTACTTTTGCGGCTTGTGTTCCTCCCATAACGGCAAGTTCAGCACTTGGCCAAGCAAAGATTAACCTTGGGTCGTATGCTTTTCCACACATCGCATAATTTCCAGCACCGTAAGAATTCCCCACAATTACCGTAAATTTAGGCACTACAGAGTTGCTTACTGCATTGACCATTTTGGCACCATCTTTTATGATTCCGCCTTGTTCTGATTTAGATCCTACCATAAAACCGGTAACATCCTGAACAAAAACTAAAGGTATTTTTTTCTGATTGCAATTGGCTATAAAACGAGTTGCTTTGTCAGCACTATCCGAATAGATAACACCTCCAAACTGCATTTCCCCTTTTTTGGTTTTTACCACTTTTCGTTGATTAGCAACAATTCCTACTGCCCAACCATCAATTCTGGCATAACCTGTAATTATGGTTTGGCCGTAGCCATCCTTATAAGGTTCGAATTCTGAATTGTCAACAAGACGGTTGATGATCTCCATCATGTCGTATTGTTCATTTCTGGCTTTTGGTAAAACACCGTAGAGTTCTTTTTCATCTAAGGCTGGTTTTGCTGGTTTCACTCGGCTGAACCCTGCTTTATCAAAATCCCCAATTTTATCAACTATATTTTTTATTTTGTCAAGCGCGTCTTTGTCGTCTTTGGCTTTATAATCTGTCACTCCTGAAATTTCACAGTGCGTGGTGGCACCTCCTAAAGTTTCATTATCGATACTTTCTCCAATAGCTGCTTTTACCAAATAACTACCTGCAAGGAAGATACTACCAGTTCCTTCAACGATGATGGCTTCATCACTCATTATAGGTAGATACGCGCCTCCGGCAACACAACTTCCCATTATCGCCGAAATTTGGGTAATTCCCATACTACTCATTTGAGCGTTATTTCTAAAAATACGTCCAAAATGCTCCTTGTCTGGAAAAATTTCATCCTGAAGCGGTAAATAAACACCAGCACTATCTACTAAATAGATGATTGGCAGGCGGTTCTCCATTGCGATTTCTTGTGCACGAAGATTTTTCTTGGCGGTAATAGGAAACCAAGCACCCGCTTTTACAGTGGCATCATTAGCGACAACAATACATTGTTTTCCGCCGATATAGCCAATTTTTACTACAACACCTCCAGAAGGACATCCGCCATGATCCGCGTACATTCCTTCACCAACAAAAGCTCCAATTTCAATAGACTTCGCTTTAGGATCAAGTAAATAATCAATGCGTTCTCGCGCTGTCATTTTCCCTTCACCATGCAGTTTTTGAATCCTCTTTTCGCCTCCTCCTAATTTTACTTTAGAAATTTTTTGTTTTAATTGAGACAATAAAAGTTTATTGTGATCTTCGTTTTTATTGAAGTTTAAATCCATGTTTTAATAATGTTATAAATAGTTAATGCTAAAATACAAAATCGAACGAAATAAAATTTATTATTTTGGTTACTTTGTAATTAATTTCGAGATAAAATAAAAAAAACAGAAGCGAACTCCTGTTTTTTTATGAATATGATAAAATCTACTTGTTTATTTTTTGGAATCATTAACTAATCGTTTTAAAATAGCCCATTGTTTCAGCGCATCACGCGCCTCAACTGCTGGATAACCCAACACTGTTTTACCAGCAGGAACATCACAGGTAACGCCAGATCCAGCGCCTACGATTGCTCCGCTACCTAATGTTGCATGGTCTTTTATAGAGGCGCTTCCGCCAATAATTACTCCATCTCCTAAAGTTACAGAACCAGCTAATCCGCTGTGTCCTGCCATAATGCAAAAACGTCCCAATTTACTGTTGTGACCTATTTGAACTAAATTATCGATTTTGCAACCATCTCCTAGAACCGTAGAGCTGAATTTCCCACGATCCACGCAAGAGTTGGCGCCAATTTCGACATTATTACCTATTGTTACATTTCCTATTTGGGGTATTTTTACCAAACCTCTTTCAGGGCAAGGGCGAAATCCAAATCCATCTGCTCCAATAGTTGCATTAGGGTGTATAATACAATCTTTACCAATGTGACAACGCTCTCTAACCACTGTTCCAGACCATAATACCGTGTTTTTACCGATGGTACATTCATCTAGAATAGTGACATTAGGATAAAGGATTGCATTTTCTCCAATTTTTACATTTGGCCCAACATAACTTCCAGCGCCTATTTTCGTTCCAATTCCGATGGTCGCTGATTTGTCAACTACTGCCGTTGGGTGAATGTCAACATGAAACACGGGCATTGGATGAGCAAAAAGTTCCAAAACCTGAGACATTGCTAAATCAGCATTTTTTACTTTAATGAAAGCTCTGTTTTCTCCCGGTTCTATCGAAATGTCCTCGTTTACAACTGCAACGCAAGCTTTAGATGATGACCAAAGTTTCTCGTATTTTTTATTTCCAATAAATGAAATTTCAGAGTCGGTTGCAACCTCTAGTTGCTCAGGTGCCGTGATTTTTTGTGAGGTGCTTCCAGAAATGACTCCTTTAAGGACTTCATTTATTTCTTGGACGGTATAAGATTTCATAGTGCTAGTGATAGAAAGGGTTATGGTACAATTCTCAAATAAAGTGATTTAGACTTAAATTTCCAAATGTTTGCTAATACTTTAACAACGTCAAAAGTAGTAGTTATATAACTTTTTACAATAAAAGTATAACGTAATCAGATCCTAAACTACTATTTTTGTACCTTAAATTTTGATTCTAAAATATGAAATATTTTCAAATTAAACTCTCTATTTTCCTGCTTCTTTTTTCTTGTTTTACCGTAAATGCTCAGGTTCAGGCCTTGTTTAATAGTAAAACACAACTTCGAAATTTAACGGAAAGATGGGAGCTTGATACCACTTCAGTAAGAGGTACCTTTTTAATCACTCCTTATAAACCTATGTTTGTATTGCCTGCGCGGTGGTCGAATAACCCTAATAACCGGCCGGAATCTGGAAATACAGATCCAGATTACGTAGCGCCTGTAGGTATTGAATACAATAGTGTAGAGACTAAATTTCAATTGAGTTTTAAGACTAAAGTCTTGCAGAGTATTTTCTGGGGACATGGTGATTTATGGGTGGCATATACTCAGAAATCGCATTGGCAAATATATAATAATGCACTTTCTCGCCCCTTTAGAGAAGTTAATTATGAGCCTGAACTTATTTTAAATTTTCCTGTGAAGTTTAAGTTGTTTGGTTTTAAAACAAGAATGGTGGGAGCTGCATTGAATCATGAATCTAATGGTAAAAGTGATCCTTTTTCCCGAAGCTGGAACAGAATTATACTGCATGCAGGATTTGAACGTAACAATTTGACTGTGTTAGTGAGACCTTGGTTTCGTTTGCCTGCTTCGATTGATGACAATCCTGATATCGCAGACTACGTAGGTAGGGGAGATGTGAATGTAATCTATACCAAAAACGGTAATATCTTATCTTTTGTAGGTAGTCATAATCTCAACTTTAATTCAAAATCAAGGGGGAATGCTGCCTTTTCATGGTCATACCCTATTAGAAATAATTTAAAGGGGTATTTGCTAGTTTCTCACGGCTATGGTGAAACACTGATTGATTACAACAATCTCCAAACTACTGTGGGAGTTGGAGTTTCTTTAATTGAATGGTTATAAAAAAAAATAACTCATTTAATTTTAGGAGCTAAAATTAAATGAGTTAAACATTAAGAGTTGTTTATTTGAATTTTAATTAATCGTAATTGGGATGCCGTATTTAACACGGGCGTCTTTACCATCTATTTTTCCCGGAATCCATAACGGACTATTATTTAAAACTCTTAAGGCTTCGGTACTCATGCCATGATTAATCCATTGTACCATTTTAATATCTTTTAAAGTCCCATCTGTTTCAACAACAAATTCAATTTTCATAATACCTTTTGAGGTATTAGGGCTTTTGAAATTCTTTGCTACATATTTATAAAATTCTTTTATTCCTCCTGGGAATTCAGGTTGTACGTAATAAGGAAAAAAAGTAATTTCAGTTCCGTTTTCATTAAAACATTTCCCGTCAATAAACTCACCATTTTTGTAATTTTCACTACGTTTGATTTGGCTGTTTTCATAATAGAGATTTGAAACACCATCAATTTTCCCCTTTTTGTAAATTAACTCTTTTTCTTTATTTCCATTTTTGAACCAAGTTATAGAGTTACCATCTTTAATACGTTTTTTTAAATTTGAAAATTCATCATAATTACGTTTTGTTCCATCTATAAAATAAGTGGTTCTGGTAGTGCCTTCTTTAGTATCTTCATAAGTGCTGTAATACGTAGCCCCTTCAGTTGAGCGCAATTCTTTAAAATCTTCAGTGTAATATATTTTTTTTTGTCCGTAAAAAGAAACTGACAATAATAAAACAAGAAGGGCGAGTGATTTTTTCATAAAAAAAGATTAATTTAATATTCAAAAATAACAAAAAAATCCTACAGAAAAAGATAAATTTTTCTGTAGGATTATAATTTTTTTTAAGATTCGTTTTATTATAGGTATGATTTGCTTACAACAAATTTATATTTTCGTTCTGAAATCATTTATAATTCCTCCTTTTGCAAGGACATTAATTTGACGATCACTTAAACTGTGTTTGGTTTCAAATTCTAAAGTGCTTCCGTCCGCTTTTTCGACTATTACTATTACATTATTTCTATTCACGACATCATCACGGAGGTTTTTAAAACGAATTAAATCTCCCTGATCTATTTTGTTGTAATCAGAAGCGTTTATGAATTCTAAAGGCACAATCCCAAAATTGACTAAATTTTGCCAAGCAATACGTGCATAGCTTTGAGCGATAACAGCCACTTGTCCCAAAAATTTAGGAGCAAGAGCAGCATGTTCCCGACTGGAACCTTGGGCGTAATTTTCTTTCGCAACAACGATATGTCCGCCAAATTCTTTTTTAGACTTCATGGCTCGATCATAAAAACTAGGGTCAATCACGCTATACGAATATTTACTGATTTCAGGAATATTACTTCTTAAAGGCAGTACGTCAGCTCCTGCTTTCAAAATTTCATCCGTCGAAACATTATCTCCCATTTTTAATAAGACAGGAATTCGATAATCCTGCTGTAAAGCTTCGATTTCAGGAATCGATTTGATATTTGGTCCTTTATGTAATTCAACTCCTGATCCATCTTCTAATGGCGCCACGAGCATATCGGTATTGATGATTTCTATTTCAGGATTCTCAAACTTAGGATACTTCATGCCATAGATTTTTTCTAAATCTCTGGGGTCGGTTATCTTTCCCGTTAGGGCAGATGCGGCAGCCGTTTCAGGACTGCACAAATAAACCTGATCATCTTCTGTTCCAGATCGACTTGGGAAATTTCGTGGCATCGTTCTTAAACTTATTGTATCGGTAGCGGGTGCTTGTCCCATTCCTATACAACCCATACAACCCGATTGATGAAACCGTGCTCCGGCAGTAATCAAATTAGCAAAAGTAAAATTCTTCAGCATGTTTTGAATCGTTTGCCTTGAAGTAGGATTGA
This sequence comes from Flavobacterium sp. Arc3, assembly GCF_041431375.1. Lineage (NCBI taxonomy): Bacteria > Pseudomonadati > Bacteroidota > Flavobacteriia > Flavobacteriales > Flavobacteriaceae > Flavobacterium > Flavobacterium sp. Arc3. Next base: position 174,771 of record NZ_JASMRI010000003.1, read on the forward strand.
CATCAAAAGAAACAGCACTGTTAATCGTTTTATCCTTTACGATGGCTCCTGCAATCCAAAAATCTCTTAATCCTGGATTGGCTGAAGATCCTATAACGACCTGTCCAATTGTTTTACCGGCAACTTCGCTCACAGGGACAACATTCCCGGGACTCGTAGGAAGGGCAATTAAAGGAACTAAATCGTCCAAATTAATTTCAGCGTATTCATCATAAGTTGCTTCTGAATCGGCAATTAATTCCGCCCAATCAGATTCCCTTTCTTGGGAAATTAAAAACCGTTTGGTTTCAGCATCACTAGGAAATACAGTGGTTGTAGCGCCTAGTTCAGCACCCATGTTAGCAATAACATGTCGATCCATCACACTTAAATTTTTTACCCCTTCACCATAATATTCTATAATTTTTCCAACGCCACCTTTTACATCATAGCGTCTTAACATTTCTAAAATAACATCTTTCGCACTAACCCAATCTGGTAATTTACCCATGAGTTTTACACCTAATACTTTTGGCATTTTGACAAAATAGGGTTGACCAGCAATAGCAGCGGCAACATCTAAACCACCGGTTCCGATGGCAAGCATTCCTAAAGATCCTGCAGCGCAAGAATGACTATCAGATCCAACAAGTGTTTTTCCAGGTTTTCCAAAACGTTCCATATGTACCGGGTGACTTACGCCATTTCCAGGACGGCTATACCAAAGGCCAAATTTTTGTGCTGCCGAAAGTAAAAATAAATGGTCATCAGCATTTTTAGAATCAGTTTGCAGTAGGTTGTGATCCACATATTGCACCGCAACTTCTATTTTGGCTTTTTTTAGCCCCATGGCTTCTAATTCTAATTGGACCAATGTTCCGGTAGCATCTTGCAATAATGCCTGATCTATTCGGACTCCAATTTCCTGACCCGCAATCATTTCACCATGTAAAAGATGCGACTGAATTAATTTTTGACTTACGTTTAATTTGGACATGTTTTGGTTTTTTATGTGCTTTCAGATGATTAAAAATACTAGGTATTGTTTCATTCTAGAAAGGATCAGATAACCCACTAACACGGATTAGTTTTTTATTTATAAATTCATGAATTCCAATTTCAGAAAGTTCTCTTCCGTAGCCAGATCCTTTTGTTCCACCAAAAGGTAAGTCAGCTTGTGTCCAAGTTGGGTGATTGATAAATAGCATTCCAGAATCAATTTGATCTGCAATTCGTTTTCCGCGTTCGATATCTTTGGTAAATACGGAACCTCCTAAACCAAAATCGGAATCATTTGCTAGCACAATTGCTGCAGCTTCATCTTTTACTCTGTAAAAAGAGGCAACCGGTCCGAATAATTCTTCGTAATATGCTGGTATTATTGGGTTTAGATCTGTTAGTATGGTCGGCTCCATAAATGCTCCTGGTCCGTCTACTCTTTTACCACCTAATAATACGGTAGCTCCTGCAGCAACTGATCTTTCGACTTGGTCTAATAAGTGCAATAATGCTTCTTCACTACTCAAAGGGCCTAATTCTGTTTTTGGATCCATTGGGTCGCCTACTTTTAACTGCGCTAATTTGGCTGTAAATTTTTCGATAAATTCATCGGCGATAGATTCAACAGCTATAATTCTTTTTGAAGCAATACAACTTTGTCCATTATTGTTGATTCTACCAATCACCGCCCATTCAACAGTTTTGTCAATATCCGCATCTTCTAAAACAATAAAGGCATCATTACCTCCCAATTCTAAAACTGATTTTTTGATGTTTTTACCAGCTTCTGTAGCTAAACTTGCGCCAGCAGCTTCGCTACCAGTAAGTGAAACCCCTTTAATTCTTTTGTCAGAAACAATTCCTGAAGCTCTTTTCCCAGAAATTAACAAATTAGTGTATAATCCAATTGGCGCTCCGGCCTCTTTAAATAGATCTTCAATTGCAATAGCACATTGAGGAACCATAGAGGCGTGTTTTAATAAGATGGTATTTCCGACCATGATATTTGGTGCTATGAAACGTGCTACTTGATAAAAAGGGAAATTCCAAGGCTGAACACCCAGTAAAACGCCTATTGGGCTTGATCGGATTAAGGCTTCGCCAAGCTCTGGCTCTAATTTTTTGTCTGCTAAAAACGCTTCGCCATTTTTGGCATAATAGTCTAAAATATTAGCGCTTAATTCAACTTCGCCTTCTGCTTGAGAAAGGATTTTCCCCATTTCTAAGGTAATCAAAGTTGATAAAGCCGCTTTATTCTCTCTCATCAAGGAAGCTACTTTGCTTAAAACAGCCGCTCTTTCTGGATAAGATGTTTTTTTCCAGTCCTGAAAGGTGTTTGAAGATTGTGCAATAGCATGATCGACCTGTTTATCCGTCATTTCATCAAATGATTTCAGGACTTTGTTTGTTGCGGGATTTGTTGTTTGTATTGACATGATCTTTTTTATATTTAAAGAAGATTAATTTTTTTGGCGTCTGCCAAAGTAATTTATAATGCAAAACAGATAGTTTTAACATGTATAATATTCAACAATTAACTAGAGGGCTTTACGAAGCAGGTTGTTTTTATTTTAAAATAAAATTGCTGTACAGTGTAAAGCAAAACCGTTGAATATCAAAGATAGCGTTATATTTAAGAGAAAGTGTTACACAATTTTAGAAATAACTTACATCATTATAACATTAACGTTTTGATAACAAGAATAATAGGTCCTTTATGGGTATTGTTTTATTTATTTTTACAGTTTTTGCTTCTGGGTGGCTGGTATTTATTTTTATCAAAAATTCCAATTAAATTTTTAAGGATAAATTGTAATCAAAGGAGTTTAGATTAATCAAAAAAAGGTATTTTTAGAATCTTGAATCTTGAGATTAAAAAACAAAAATGACATGAGATTTTTAAATAAGTTTTTCTTTTTACCTTTAGTATTGTTTTCGTCTAATCATTCAAAGGCTCAGGACAATACTATTACAGTTAAAAATGCATTAGTAATCACCGAGAATAATAGGGATAAACTAGAAAACGTAGAGCAATTGCTGGTAGTTTACAATTATCAGCCAGAAAGCTATAGTGCTGTTTTTGTAGCCTTAGAGAAAAAGGATGGAAATTGGGTATTGAAATTTGATCCCGTAGAAGTGGGTATAGGTAAAAATGGATTTGCAGCGCCACTTAATAAAAAGGAAGGCGACGGAAAGTCTCCAACCGGAGTATTTCGTTTAGGTAAATTATTTTCTTATGAAAAGCAATTAAATACGCTACTTGAAAATCAACAAACCACTGCCGACGATAAATGGATTGATGACCCTAATTCAGAGGATTACAACACCTATGTAAAAGGCGCTACCAATGCGAAATCGTATGAAAATCTATTTCTAAAGAATGATGCTTATAAATACTGTATGGTTGTCGAATACAATACAAACCCAATTATAAAAGGGAAAGGGAGTGCTATATTTTTTCATTTGGGTGTAAAAAAGCCTTATTTTACTGCTGGTTGTGTTGCAATTGATGAAGACAACATGAAGTCGATAGTAAACTGGTTAGATCCCAAACTGAACCCTTCAATTATTATGGGAAATTTTACTGTTTTACAAAACGGTTTGTAAACAGTAATAAAGCATCGGCTGAAAAAGAGCTATTAAACTTAAAAAATCCTCTAAACATTTCGAAAAACGAAAGTAAGAGGATTTTTTAAGTTTAAACAAGTAAACGTGATTAATAGAAGTAAAAATTATTCTTCTTCGTCTCTTTGTCCCATCATCATTAGATAAGCTTTCAAGAATTCATCGATTTCACCGTTCATCACACCGTCGACGTTGCTAGTTTCATAACCAGTACGCACGTCTTTTACTAATTTATAAGGCTGCATCACATAATTGCGAATCTGCGATCCCCATTCTATTTTCATTTTTCCGGCTTCGATGTCAGCGCGCTGAGCCAATTGTTTCTTTAATTCTATTTCGTACAGCTGGGAACGGAGCATTTGCATGGCTCGTTGTCTGTTGTCTTGTTGTGAGCGAGTCTCTGAACATTGAATCTGAATTCCCGTGGGTTTGTGAAAAAGCTGTACTTTAGTTTCTACCTTATTCACATTTTGCCCACCAGCACCACTGGAGCGGGAAGTCGTAATTTCAATATCGGCAGGATTAATATCAATTTCGATACTATCATCTACAAGCGGATATACATATACGGATGCAAAGGAAGTGTGCCTTTTAGCATTACTGTCAAACGGAGAGATACGTACTAAACGATGTACTCCATTTTCCCCTTTTAAGTATCCAAAAGAATAATCCCCTTCAAACTCGAGTGTGACCGTTTTGATACCTGCTGCTTCTCCTTTTTGAAAATTCAGTTCTTTTATTTTATACCCATATTTTTCTCCCCACATCATGTACATGCGCATGAGCATTTCGGCCCAATCACAACTTTCAGTTCCTCCAGCACCCGCAGTAATCTGTACTACAGCACTTAAAGAATCACCTTCGTCTGAAAGCATGTTCTTGAATTCGATGGCTTCAATATGATTTGCAATGAGACTATATTGTTCATCTAATTCTTCTGCAGTGAGTTCTCCTTCTTTATAGAATTCATAGGCTAACTGCAATTCGTCAGTCATTTCGACTGCTTTATCGTAATCTTCAATCCATTTTTTCTTATTTCGAAGATTTCTTACAATTAGTTCAGCTTCTTTTGCGTTATTCCAGAAATCTGGAGCAAAAGTCTTTTCTTCTTCGTTAGAAATTTCAATTAGTTTGGCATCAACGTCAAAGATACCTCCTCAACGCACCAAGGCGCTCTACAATACCTTTAATTTGTTCGGTAGTTGTCATAAATTATGTAATTTTGTGGGACAAAAATAAGAAAAATTTTTACTTAAGAACAAGTCAAGACTTATCCGTGTTAGAAATAAAAAATAAATCAATGGAAATAAATTTAATTAGCGATACAATTACTAAGCCTACACATGAAATGTTGAAGTATATGTTCAATGCTGAAGTAGGTGATGACGTGTACAAACAGGATCCCACGGTAATAGAATTAGAAGATACTATTGCACAAATTTTTGGGATGGAGGCAGGGCTATTTTTCCCTTCAGGAACGATGGCTAATCAAACGGCAATAAAACTACATACAAATCCAGGAGAGCAAATTATTGCCGATAAATATGCTCACGTTTACCTTTATGAAGGTGGCGGTGCGTCTTTTAATAGTGGAGTGTCTTTTTCTTTGCTTGATGGTGATCGCGGAATGATCACTGCTGATCAGGTAGCAGGAGCTATCAATGACCCTGAATTTTATCACAATCCGTTAACGAGCTTGGTTTGTGTTGAAAATACGACCAACAAAGGTGGTGGTGCTTGTTATGAATTAGACGAATTAACAAAAATAAAAGAAGTATGTGTAGCTAATAATTTAAAGTTCCATCTTGATGGTGCCCGAATTTGGAATGCATTAATTGCCAAAAAACAAGACCCAAAGTCATTTGGAAAACTATTTGATACGATTTCAGTTTGCTTATCCAAAGGCTTGGGTGCGCCAATAGGTTCTGTTTTATTAGGAGATAAGGCAACGATTCATCGTGCGCTACGAATCCGAAAAATATTAGGAGGCGGAATGCGTCAAGTTGGCTATTTGGCTGCAGCCGGATTATATGCCTTAGACAATAATATCAGTCGTCTTGCAGAAGATCACAGACGTGCAAAAGAATTAGCGTCTGTATTAAATACCAGAGAATGGGTTGCAAAGGTAGAGCCTGTAGAAACAAATATTTTGATATTTACGTTGGCGCCTAATTACAGCGAGAAAGTTTTAATTGAGAAACTAAAACAAAAAAACATATCCATTAGTTCTATGGGACAGGGGAAATTGAGAATGGTAACCCATCTTGATTATAGAGAAGTCATGCATACTTATGTATTAGAAACCTTGTCAAAGATGTAAATGATGAAATATGAATTATGAGTTTTTAAATTAACTCATAATTCATATTCTTATAACTATGTTGGATTATTTGAACAAATTATCCATCCCAGGAATCATTGGCATATCCATTTTTGCAACAGCATCAAGTTCTGCTTCATTCACTTTAGTTGCTTTCTCGATTGCTTTGTTCATTACTAAAATCATATAATCTTCTAGTTGCTCTTTATCTTGCAATAAGTCATCGGCAATAGTGATTGATTTTATTTTTCTGTTAGCGGTAATCGTAACTTTTAATAAACCGTCTGTACTTTGCTCATCAACGAGAACAGTATCCAGGCGTTTTTTAGTTTCTTCCATTTTTTGTTGGGTTTCTTTAAGCTTACCCATCATTCCCATTAAATCCATTTTTGATAATTTAAAAATTATTGAAATACGAAATTACGCATTTTGAAGGAATAAGCAATGTTAAATAAGATGAAAAACCGATACGTTATAGAGTGGCTTTGTTTATTTTTGTGCCTTCTTTACAAATATGAAAACTCAAAAAATGACAGAAAACATACAACCACCAGTAGTTAAAATTATACCAACAGTACTAGAGAAATTCGGGGATATAAGGGTTGATAATTATTATTGGTTGAAGGATCGAGAAAATCCGGAAGTTATTGACTATCTAAATAAAGAAAACGAATATTACCAAAAAATGACTGCTCATACACAGGATTTGCAAAAAGACCTGTTTGAGGAAATGAAAGCCAGAATCAAGGAAGACGATGAATCAGTTCCTTACTTATATAATGGCTATTATTATATTACCCGTTTTGAGACTGGTAAAGACTATCCTATTTATTCTCGTAAAAAGGAAAGCCTTTCGGCAAAAGAAGAAATTATGCTTGATTGCAACGAGTTAGCAAACGGCAAAAAATATTTCAAACTAAGCGGATTGAGTATCAGTAATGACAATCAGCTTGCTACCTATGCAATAGATTTAGTGGGAAGAAGAATTTATACTTTGGAGATAAAAAACCTAATAACAGGCGAAATCTTAAGCGATAAAATTGAAAATACAACTGGAAATTCCACTTGGGCAAACGACAATCAGACTATTTTTTATACCACTCAGGATGCTGAGACTTTGCGTTCTGATACGGTTCTAAAACATAAATTAGGAACTAATACGTCAGAAGATGAAGTAGTTTATTTTGAAAAAGACGATACTTTTGATGTCGCTGTAGGGAAAGAAAAATCAAAGAAATACATTTTGATTAGCTCTTCAAGCACATTGACTACTGAGTTTATGACTTTATTAGCAGACGATCCAAATGGGAAGTTTAAGGTTTTTCAAAAAAGAAAAAGAGGTTTAGAGTATAGTATTTCTCATTTTGGAGATCATTTCTATATCCTTACAAACAAGGGCAAGGCGACTAACTTTAAACTGATGAAAACGCTTGAATCTAAGACTGCTATGGAGAATTGGGAAGATGTTCTTGCTCATAGAGAAGATGTCTTACTTGAGGATATTGATATTTTTAGAGACTTTTTGGTGGTTTCAGAGCGTAGTAATGGTTTGAGTGAAATTAGAATCATTCCTTGGACTGGGCAAGAGGAGTATTATTTGCCTTTTGAAAGCGAGACCTATACTGCTCATGCTTCTGCAAATGTTGATTTTGATACAGATATTTTACGATATGCCTATCAATCCATGGCGACGCCTGCTTCGATTATTGATTTCAATATGAAAACAAAAGAAAAGGAAGTTAAGAAAGAACAAGAAGTGCTAGGTGGAAACTTTGATAAGAATAATTATATCGAAGAACGTGTTTGGGCTACTGCAAAAGACGGAACTCTGATACCTATTTCTATGGTATACAGAAAAGGGTTGAAAAAGGATGGTAAAAATCCATTATTGCTTTATGCATATGGTTCTTATGGGCATTCCATGGATGCTTATTTTTCATCGACAAGATTATCATTGTTGGATAGAGGTTTTATTTACGCCATAGCGCACATTCGCGGTGGTGAAGATTTAGGAAGACAATGGTATGAAGGTGGTAAATTATTAAAAAAGAAAAATACTTTTAAGGACTTTATAGATTGTTCTAAATTTGTAATTGAACAAAAATACACTTCTTCAAAACATTTATATGCCGAAGGCGGTTCAGCCGGTGGGTTATTGATGGGAGTTATTTTAAACATGGCGCCTAAACTTTACCATGGCGTTATCGCTCAAGTTCCTTTTGTAGATGTTGCAACCACGATGCTGGACGAAACAATTCCATTAACAACGGGGGAATATGACGAATGGGGGAATCCAAATGTTAAAAGGTATTATAAATACATGAAATCATACTCTCCTTATGATAATGTAAAAGCCCAATCTTATCCTAATATGTATATTTCTACGGGTTTACATGATTCACAAGTACAATATTGGGAGCCCGCTAAATGGGTGGCTAAGCTGAGAACTTTGAAAACAGATAACAATCTTTTGTTTTTAGACACGAATATGGATGCAGGTCATGGAGGAGCATCTGGAAGGTTTGAAGCGCTTAAAGAATTGGCAAAAGAATTTAGTTTTTTGTTAGATTTAGAGAAAATTAAAAAGTAATTCAAAAAATTTTGTTAAATTGCAACGTTTCGAGGTGTAATAAAATTCGCCCCGACTAACTATTTTTTTATGAAAGAAGAAATACAAGCTTACAATAGTGTTTTAGAATTAATTGGTGATACACCTCTTATTAAACTAAATAAAGTCACAGAAAAGTTAGAAGGTAATTTCTATGCAAAGGTAGAAGCTTTTAATCCAGGACATTCGTCGAAAGACAGAATCGCTTTATACATTATTGAAGAGGCAGAAAGAAGAGGGATATTATCTCCGGGTGATACCATAATCGAAACGACATCTGGGAACACTGGGTTTAGTATTGCAATGGTTAGTATCATAAAAGGATATAACTGTATTCTTGCCGTAAGTTCAAAATCATCCAAAGATAAAATTGATATGCTACGTAGTTTAGGCGCTAAAGTCTATGTTTGCCCAGCACATGTCTCTGCAGATGACGAACGTTCGTATTATAATGTAGCAAAAAGATTACACGAAGAAACAAAAGGGTCAATTTATATCAATCAATATTTTAATCAGTTAAATATTGACGCACATTATAACTCTACAGGACCTGAAATTTGGAAACAAACGAATGGTAAAATTACTCATCTTGTTGCTTGTAGTGGTACTGGAGGAACAATTTCAGGAACTGCAAAATTCTTAAAAGAGCAGAATCCTAATATTAAAGTACTTGCTGTTGATGCTTTTGGTTCCGTATTGAAAAAATATCATGAAACAAAAGAATTTGACAACGATGAGATTTATCCATACAGAATTGAAGGTTTAGGGAAAAATTTGATTCCATCTGCTACAGATTTTGATACTATCGATAAGTTTACGAAAGTCACCGATGAAGAAAGTGCGCATTGTGCAAGAGAAATAACCAGAAAAGAAGGCTTATTTGTAGGTTATACTTCTGGGGCTGTTTTGCAAGCGATAAGACAATATGCTGAAGATGGTGAATTCGACGAAAAGAGCAATGTAATTGCCATTTTTCCTGACCATGGTTCTCGTTATATGAGTAAAGTATATAGTGATGATTGGATGCACGAGCAAGGATTTTTTGATAGTGTAAACCAAGAAGAGGTTCAGAAAATCGAACTTATAAAATAGAAAATTACAATTATAGATAACAAAACTCCAGAGAAATCTGGAGTTTTTGTATTTAAAATTAGAGTTACTTTAAAAATGCAAGCTTTTATTACTTCAATTGTAAATCAGGATGGTCATATTATACCACGACAAAAGTATGTTTGTTGAGAACTTAGTAAAAGGGAAGCAAAATTGGCGGCAAAATAAATAAAGCCTGCTTAAATGGCGTTTAAGCAGGCTTTGGTAAAAAAAAAACTAAAAAAATTATTTTATAGTAGTCTTAGACTATAATAGGTCTAATTCTCGCATACAGGTTTTCATCATTTCGTATGTTCTTGCAATGTCGTTATCTAATCCAATTGAAAAACGAATCAAACCATCAGTTAATCCCATTTCGGCTTGTTCTTCTAAAGGAATTTCGCTCGAAGTTGAGGTTCCTGGAGCACTGAATAATGTTTTATAAAATCCTAAACTTACGGCCAGATACCCTAAGTTGCGTGATTGCATAAGCTCCATCAAAGCATTGGCTTTCGCCAAAGAACCAATGTCTAATGTCATCATTCCTCCAAAACCATATTCAGGATTAATCATCGATGCAAATAAGTCGTGACTTGGATGGCTTTTTAAACCAGGGTATACCGTTTTTATTCCGTCTTTTTCAAAACGTTCTGCCAGGTACGCGGCATTATGACTGTGTTGCTTGATTCTAAGGTGTAGCGTACGAAGGTTTTTCATAACACTTGCAGAGCGCATGCTATCCATTGTTGGTCCTAGTAACATGCTGGCGCCACTGTTTACGTCTTTTAACTGATTAATAAAGTCTTGTGAAGCACAAGTTACTCCACCCACAGTATCGCTGCTTCCGTTAATGTATTTTGTTAAACTGTGAATTACAATGTCGGCACCAAATTTAACTGGAGAAACAGATAAAGGAGAAAAGGTGTTGTCTACAACCAATGTCAAATTGTGTTTCTTAGCAATTTTTGATAAACCAGCTATATCAGCCACTTCTAGTAACGGATTACTTACCGTTTCACAATACAATACTTTCGTTTCCGGAGTTATAGCAGCCTCAACCACATCTAGTTTTGTGATATCAACAAATGTCGTTTTGATACCAAACCTTGGTGCGAAGTTTTTTAGAAAGGCATACGTTCCTCCATAAATTGTTCTGCTTGATACAATATGGTCTCCAGCACCGCACAGTTGCAATAAAGTAGGTGTGATGGCTCCCATTCCAGAAGCCGATACGTTTGCCGTTTCTGTACCTTCCATTGCGGCCATGGCTCTGTCTAAATATAAATTACTGGGAGAGGAATGGCGGGAATATAAATAACAGCCTTCCATATTGCCTTCAAAGGTGTCAAACATAGTTTTTGCCGAAAGAAAAGTATAGGTAGAAGAGTCAGAAATAGATGGGTTTACACCACCAAATTCACCAAAATACTGTAAGTCCTGAATGTTGTCTGCGGGGTTAAATTTCATAATATTTTTTTTTAAGTTAGTTATTGCATTAGATCGTGTATGATTGGCTTTAAGCCACTAAAAAAGAATTCAACTGCTATTACCGTAACGATAAGTCCCATAAGTCTCATCATTACATTTATACCTGTTTGTCCTATTACTTTTATAATTTTAGATGAACTCAATAGAATGATGTAAATGGTTAAGACTACAAGCGCGATAGAAACTAGTAGAATCACTATTTTAGACATTGAGTTAGCATCTTATATTAAAACAATAGCGTTTGTTATCGCACCTAGCCCGCAAATCATAGGAATTGCGAGAGGCGTAATGGAAATGTCATTTACATATTTCTTTACTTCATTTTTTTTGATTTTTACAGTATTTAATCTAGCCTGCAGCATGTCCATTCCCATCATGAAAAAAATGACGCCACCCATTATTTTAAAACTGTTTACGGAGATTCCAAAAAACTTGAAAAGCAATTGTCCGGATAGGGCAAAACAAACGATAATGATAAAGGAAACTATGGAAGCTTTTTTTGCTGTGACTCTGCGCTCCTGTTCTGATAAATCAGTGGTCATAGTTAAAAAAATAGGCATCGTACCTAATGGATTGATTAGGGTAAAGAAAGAAGTAAGGCACAAAAGGCTAAAAGTGATAAAATCATCCATTATATAACAGTGCTATTTATAATGTAAAGGACGTTTATATAGTTTTTATTGTCAATAATCGGGACTAAACTCAGTTTTTTATGTTGCTAAAATGAGGTTGTGTAGATTTAATTTCTATTTTTATGGAATATTTCATGCTTTCGCCAAAAAAACTACAAAATGACTTTAGACTTAATAGACAAAAAACTTCTCTTATTATTACAAACAGACAGTAAAAAGACAACAAAAGAATTGTCATTAAAATTGAATCTATCAGTTACTGCAGTTTATGAAAGGATTAAAAAATTAGAGAGAGAAGGTATTATTGATAAATACGTGGTATTGCTTAATAAAGGTAAGGTTGAGAAAGGATTTGTGGTCTTTTGTCACCTAAAACTCATCCAGCATACCAAAGAATTTGTAACCAGATTTGAAAGTGAGGTGGTGCAATTAAAAGAAGTTTTAGAATGTTACCATGTAAGTGGTGATTATGATTATATTCTTAAGATTGTGGTGAAAGACATGGAAGCCTATAGAGAGTTTTTAGTTGCAAAGTTGACTACCCTTCAGCATATTGGCAGTACTCAAAGTACTTTTATGATTAGTGAAGTTAAAAATACAACGGTGGTTGAAGTTTAGTGAATTTTAGTGTCAAGATCGTATCGTTTTCATAATATTAAATGAGTTGTTGTACAAAATCTTAACAAAATATATTTAATATTAAAGTTTAAACAAAACTTAATTCCTTAATTTTGTGGAACATTTTATAATAAAACAACAAAAATAAATATACTATGAATTCATTTGACGTAGTCATTATTGGTTCTGGCCCAGGCGGATATGTATCAGCAATTCGTTGTGCACAACTTGGTTTCAAAACAGCAATTATCGAAAAGTATTCAGTTCTTGGCGGAACTTGCCTTAACGTAGGATGTATTCCTTCAAAAGCATTGTTATCTTCCTCACATCATTATGCTGAATTAGCACATTTTGCTGATCACGGAATTGAAGTTTCTGGTGACGTAAAAATTAACCTAGAGAAAATGATTGCTCGTAAACAAGCAGTTGTTGACCAGACATCTGGCGGAGTGAAATATTTAATGGACAAAAATAAAATCACTGTTCTAGAAGGACTGGGTTCTTTTGTAGATGCTACTCACGTTGCTATCGCAAAAGCGGACGGAACTAGCGAAACAGTGGAAGCTAAAAATATAATTATTGCAACAGGATCTAAACCTTCTAATTTGCCATTTATCAAAATCGATAAAGAAAGAATTATAACTTCTACTGAAGCATTAAAATTAAAAGAAGTACCAAAACATCTTATCATCATTGGTGGTGGTGTGATTGGTATTGAATTAGGTCAAGTATATTTACGTTTAGGAGCTCAAGTTTCTGTCGTGGAATTCATGGACCGAATCATTCCTGGAATGGATGCTTCATTGTCTAAGGAACTGACCAAAGTATTAAAGAAACAAGGAATGAAATTCTACGTTTCACATAAAGTGAAGTCTGTGGAAAGAAACGGTGATATCGTAACTGTTCAGGCAGAAAATGCCAAAGGAGAGACAGTCAATTTAGAAGGAGATTATTCTCTAGTTGCTGTAGGTCGTCGTCCTTACACTGATGGATTAAACGCTGATAAAGCAGGAGTGAAAATTTCAGATAGAGGAATGGTGGAAGTAAATGATCATTTACAAACGAATGTTCCTAATATCTATGCAATAGGTGATGTTGTTCGTGGAGCTATGTTAGCGCACAAAGCGGAAGAAGAAGGAGCTATGGTAGCTGAAATCTTGGCTGGACAAAAACCACACATTGATTACAATTTGATTCCTGGTGTAGTTTATACATGGCCAGAAGTGGCTGCTGTAGGACAAACAGAAGAACAGTTAAAAGCTTCTGGAGTAGATTTCAAATCTGGAACATTTCCTTTCAAAGCATTAGGTCGTGCTAGAGCAAGCGGAGATTTAGATGGATTTGTAAAAATCCTTGCTGATAAAAAAACAGATGAGGTGCTGGGAGTTCATATGATTGGAGCTCGTTGTGCTGATTTAATTGCTGAAGCAGTTGTTGCAATGGAATTTAAAGCTTCAGCTGAAGATATTTCAAGAATGTCACATGCGCATCCTACTTTTGCGGAAGCGATCAAAGAAGCGGCATTAGCAGCTACAGATAATAGAGCATTACACGTATAGTTTATACGATTTTGTACTAATGAACCCGTCAAACTATGTTTGACGGGTTTTTTGTTTAATGATTAAATTTTATAAGCTTTAATTTAAATTATATAAAAGCATAATGGTGTTTACATAATATCTTTAATAAAAACAAATTAGTATGAAAAAGAGACATATAGTGGGTGCTTTAGCACTTGTTGGAGTAGGAGTTTTTCTTAATTCCTGCTCACGTAAAACGATTCCAGAGAAAGCAAAGGCAGTTCAAAATTTCGAGAAAGAAAAATATTTGGGAAAGTGGTATGAAATCGCCAGATTGGATTTTAAATTTGAGAAAGGATTAAACAATACCACAGCTGAATATTCATTAAAGGACAATGGAACGATAAAAGTGGATAATAAAGGTTATGATGTGAAAAATGACAAATGGAAACAAAGCATCGGAAAAGCGAAGTTTGTGGGAGACGAGGATGTAGCTATGCTAAAAGTGTCGTTTTTTGGGCCATTTTACGGAGGTTATAATGTGATTGCTATTGATGAAGAGTATAAATACGCTTTGGTCGCAGGAGAAAGCCTTAAATATTTATGGATTTTGTCACGTGAAAAGTCAATTCCGTTAGAAGTTACCTCAGACTATTTGAAAATAGCAGAAGGTATTGGTTACAAAACATCTGATTTAATATGGGTGCAACATACTAAATAATAATAGGAATTCATCAAATAACAAAACCGACTTTTAGCTAGAGTCGGTTTTTATTTTTTATATAAAAAAATTAGTCAGCTTTAAATAAGCCTTTATAATTTTCCCAATGAGAAAAAATCAGGAATATATTCCCCACAAACACAAAAATAGCGAGCGGAAGATTTTCTGGAGTCAGGAAGTAGTTAATTAATAATATATTTAAGGTTACAGGGAAAATGACAAGATTAGCTAATGTCGTGAACTTTCCTGTTATAAACGATAATCCGCACAATAGCTCAACGCTTTTTGCTAACGGAAATAAATACGTCGAGGCTACTAAGCCAACTTGGAATGCTTTGAATTCTCCTGTTGATGCAGGCTCGGGGCTTAAGTGGAAAAAATAACTGATAGAAGTATATAGAAATAGTAGTCCAAGTAGAGTTCGAATAATGATGGTAGCAATTTTCATAATATCTAGGTTTTATTGGTTAAATATTTAAAATATTCTGATGTGGTACAGCTCATTTATTTTAACCCTATATTCCCCTTTTATTACCGTCTCTATCAGAAAAAAAACAATCGTAATTTTATTAAGTACTTTAATACTAGTGCGTTATTGTAAATTTACGAAAAAAACAACTGATTTTTCTGATAACGCCATATTAAAGGGTTTTTTTTATTGTAATTTTGAATTTTAAAGACAAAATTTTCTTGAGAACATCCATTCATAAGCCCATTTCAGATCCTAAATTGTTTAAAAAACAACTACTTATTTGGTCGCAACAGTTTCGTGAAGTCGTTTTTATGGATAGTAATGATTATCCTCATCAACACTCCAGTTTTGATTGTGTTGTGGCAGTAGATGCTTTTACATCGATAAGAACAGACTATCATAATGCATTTGAGGATTTCAAACAATACCAGCAAACGACAAAAGACTGGTTGTTTGGTTATCTATCTTATGAATTAAAAAATAATGTAGAGGTTTTGCAATCGAATAATTTTGATGGTTTGCATTTTTCTGATTTATTTTTCTTTCAACCAAAGAAAATATTCTTGTTGAAAGGGAATGAGGTCGAAATTCAATATCTAAGCCTATGTGATGATGAATTAGAGGAAGATTTCAATGAGATACATCAGCAAACAACAGACCTGGGACTGCAAACAGCAGCAGTTGAAATTAAACAAAGAATTTCAAAAGAAGAGTATCTCGATAAGGTTTCAAAAATGCTTACCCATATTAAACAGGGGGATTTGTACGAAGCTAATTTTTGTATGGAATTTTATGCTGAAAAAACGATTATAAATCCATTGGATAAATTTCTTAAACTCAACGAAATTTCTCAACCTCCATTTGCCGTTTTCTTTAAAAATAACCGGCAGTTTTTACTTTCGGCATCACCAGAACGGTATTTGAAAAAAGAGGGGGAACTTCTTATTTCACAACCTATAAAAGGAACCTCAAAACGATTTTTAGATCCTATTAAAGACGAAGAATCGAAGAATCTCCTGGCAGCAGATCCAAAAGAGCGGGCCGAAAATATTATGATAACAGATTTAGTGCGCAATGACTTATCGCATACCGCACAAAAAGGATCGGTACAAGTTACTGAGTTATGTGGTGTTTATTCTTTTATGCAAGTACATCAGATGATTTCTACTGTTACTTCCAGATTAGATTATCAATATGGCGCTGTTGATGCTATAAAGAAATCTTTTCCCATGGGAAGTATGACGGGTGCACCTAAGATTTCGGCTATGAAAATTATTGAAGATTTAGAAGAAACAAAAAGAGGATTGTACAGTGGAGCAGTGGGGTATTTTACACCTAGCGGAGATTTCGATTTTAACGTGATCATCAGAAGTATTTTATACAATCAAGAAAATCAATATATGTCCTTTTCTGTAGGTAGCGCCATAACAGCGCTGTCAATTCCAGAAAGTGAGTATGAAGAGTGTTTGCTTAAAGCAAAAGCAATGCGTGAAGTATTGCAATAATTGACATTCATAATTCGATATTGAATTTTAATCTTTATTTTTGAACTATGTTAGATAGACTCAAAAATCATATTGCTCAAAACTTCCCCTTTTTAGAAAATAAAAAACTTCTTTTGGCTACTAGTGGTGGCTTAGACAGTATTGTCATGGCTCATTTATTTAAGCGACTAGACTACGCAGTTGCTTTGGCTCATTGTAATTTTCAATTACGGGGATTAGAAAGTTTCGGAGATCAAAATTTTGTTCAAGATTTTGCTAGTGCTAATAATATTCCAATGTTTTTGACCCAATTTGATACTGAGGCTTTCGCCAAAGATTACAAGCTTTCTACACAAGTTGCAGCTCGTGATTTGCGTTACAATTGGTTTTACGAGCTATTAGAAACTGAAGAGTTTGATTATGTTCTTACTGCTCATCATGCAGATGACAATATAGAAACATTCCTCATCAACCTAAGTAGAGGTACAGGGCTGGAAGGTTTGGTTGGAATACCCGCACAAAACGACAAAATTATACGTCCATTATTGCTTTTTTCTAGGGAAGAAATTGCAAACTATGCCGATGAAAATAACATAGAATGGAGAGAAGACAGCAGCAATGCTTCCGATAAGTATTTACGCAATAAGATCCGTCATGATTTAGTTCCTTTACTAAAAGAGCTAAACCCACAATTTATTTCTTCGTTTCAAAAAACGCAATCTTATTTGCAGGAATCACAAGCCATGGTTGAAGATGCTTCGATTATGGTGTACCAGCAGGTCGCGAAGCAAGAAGAGGACGGTATCTATTTTGATTTAAATCAATTGCGAAAATTACCCAATTATACCTCTTATTTATACCAGTGGTTGCATGAATTTGGATTTTCTGCATGGGATGATATTTATGATTTAGTCGAAAGCCAATCAGGGAAATATGTTTTTTCGGCCGAGTTTCGATTGTTAAAAGATAGAGATTTATTAATCTTGAGTCCAATTGACTTAAGTAATAGTAACGAGGAGTATTTTATCGATGAAGGAACTGAAGACGTTAAGATTCCCTTAAAACTTAGTCTTTGTAAGGTAGATGCCATTTACATTCCTACAAATACGGCTATATTTGTTGATCAAAACAAATTAGAATTTCCTTTGGTTTTACGCAGGTGGAATGAAGGAGATAATTTTCAACCTTTTGGTATGGACGGTAAATCTAAAAAGGTGAGTAAGCTTTTTAAAGATGAAAAATTATCGTTGTTAGAAAAAGAGAATGTCTGGATCTTATGGTCAGGAACTGAAATTGTTTGGGTCGTTGGTGTGAGGCAAGATGAGCGATTTAAAATTGATAACAAAACACAAAATATATTAAAAATAGAATTAGAATAATGAAGAAAATATTAGTTATCCTTATCACTTTTTTGGCTTTTGCCAATGTAAATGCTCAAATTCTGGATCCGGTAAAATGGACGACAAAAATCGAAAAAACATCAGACAATACCTATTTGTTGACTTTTGATGGAATAATAGAAAAGGACTGGCATATGTATTCCCAGTTTACGCCAGATGGTGGGCCACTGCCATTAGAAGTTCTTTTTAAAAACCAAAAAGGTAATTTTACTCTTGTAGGGAAAGCGAAAGAAAGTAAAACTAAAACGGCTTACAACGATATTTTTGAAGTGAATGAAACTTTTTTTCAAAATAAAGCTCAAATTAAACAACTTATTAAAGTTACGAATGCAAAGACTTCAACTATTGAAGCCGAGTTGAATTATCAGGTTTGTAAAGAAGTATGTATCAATTTAGAAAAGAAATTTACTTTTAGCCTACCTGTTAGCGCAGCTATGGTCGCGGTGCCAAAAGACGCTGCTATTGTTGTAGCTACTACTGAAACAGAAACGATAAAGACAGATTCATTAGCTCCGAGTCTTGGTGAAAGTAACATAGTCGTTGCTACACCTGAGAAAGAAGCGGCTGCAGAACCTAAGTCAGATACACAAAGAGGATTGTGGTCTATCTTTTTTATTGCGTTTTTATCAGGATTTGCTGCCTTGCTGACACCTTGTGTTTTTCCTATGATACCCATGACGGTTAGTTTTTTTACCAAGCAAAGTAAAACAAAAGCAAAGGGGATTAGAAATGCCATTATTTATGGGATTTCAATTATTGTTATTTATGTGCTTCTAGGATTTGTAGTAACCTGGGTTTTTGGTGCTGATGCGTTGAATGCGCTATCAACTAATGTGTGGTTTAATATTATTTTCTTTGTTTTATTAGTTGTTTTCGCAGCTTCATTTTTAGGTGCATTCGAAATTATGTTACCTAATTCTTGGGCAAATAAAGTAGATAGTCAAGCCGATAGAGGAGGGATTATTGGGATTTTATTTATGGCTTTGGCACTTGCAATTGTATCGTTCTCTTGTACGGGTCCGATAGTGGGTACTCTATTAGTGGAAGCCGCTTCCAAAGGGGGAATTGCTCCCATCATTGGAATGTTTGGCTTTTCATTGGCATTAGCCTTACCGTTTATGCTTTTTGCCATGTTCCCAGGATGGTTACATTCATTACCAAAATCAGGTGGATGGTTGAATACGGTAAAAGTAGTTCTAGGATTTTTAGAATTGGCTTTAGCCTTTAAATTCTTATCGAATGCTGATTTAGTATTGCAATTGCATTTATTGGAACGAGAAGTATTTCTAGCGATTTGGATTGCTATTTTTGGAACACTGGCCTTTTATTTATTCGGGAAAATTACGTTACCACATGATAGTCCGTTGACGCATATTTCTGTAGGGCGATTGATGATGGGATTGTTAGTATTAACTTTTACTATATACTTGATTCCAGGGCTTTGGGGAGCACCTTTAAAAATGATTAGCGCTTTCCCGCCTACATTAGAGTACAGTGAAAGTCCTACGGGATTAGGAGGATCAGGAAGTAGTGCTACGAGTATCATTTTGCCAGAAGGTGCTAAAAGTGGACCTCATGGCATAGTAGTTTTTGATGATTATGAAAAGGGTTTGGCTTATGCCAAAACAGTAAATAAACCCATTATGCTTGATTTTACAGGATATGCCTGTGTAAATTGTAGAAAAATGGAAAACAATGTGTGGTCTGATACTATGATTTTGCCTATTCTAAACAATGAAGTGGTACTTATATCATTATATGTTGATGACAAACGAGATTTGCCTAAAGACGAACAATTTATCTCAAAAACAACTGGATCAGAAATTGAAACAGTAGGGGATAAGTGGACTGATTTTATGATATCAAAATACAAAACTAATACACAGCCTTTATATGTTTTAACGGATTTAGAGGGTAATAGCTTAAATGAAGAAAAACCAACTATTAGTTATGTGAGTATAGACGAGTATGGAACTTGGCTAAAAGCAGGAATTTCTAAATTCAAGAAATAATATCATTTATACTTATTAAGTAGTCTAAATTCATTTAGCATAATACCTATAACTTGTGCCGGTTTTTTCGGTATAACATGAAAGTAGCGCGATTTTAATTGGACTATATTAGAATACATAACCGCTATAAAGTAAAAAATCCCAATCTGAATTTAGATTGGGATTTTTTTCTGCACTAGGTTTATCTTACTACAAGTCTTTTATAATTACTATTATAAAAATTCTCCGTGTTGAGAGATGTCTAAACCTAACTCTTCTTTGTCTTCACTTACTCTTAGCGGCGTGATTTTATTCACAATAAAGAATAATATATATGAGGATATAAAAGCAAAAGCAGATACTCCTACCAATGCAATTAATTGATGGAAAAATAAAGTTGTCTCACCAAAAATAAGTCCTTGATCTGTTACCGCTGAATTTACTGCTTTTGAAGCAAAAACTCCAGTCAATAACATTCCTGTCATACCACCTACTCCGTGACAAGCAAAAACATCTAAAGCATCGTCAATTTTACCTTTTGGAAATTTACTAACTACAATATTACTAACAATACTACTAAAAATACCAATGAATATTGCATGTGGCATACTTACAAATCCAGCTGCTGGAGTTATAGCTACTAAACCTACTACAGTACCAATACAAGCACCCATTGCTGATAATTTATGTCCTAGAATTTTATCCCAGAATACCCATGCCATTCCGGCAGCGGCCGCAGCTACAGTTGTTGTACCTAAAGCTTGTACAGCTAATCCATTAGCGCCTAAAGCAGAACCTGCATTGAAACCAAACCATCCAAACCATAATAAACCAGTTCCTAGCAATACATAAGTAATACGTGCCGGGTTTGATTTCTGAGTTTTTCTTTTTCCTAAAAACATTGCACCAGCTAAAGCTGCCCAACCAGCACTCATATGTACAACGGTTCCCCCAGCGAAATCGAGAACTCCCAACTTATATAGAATTCCTTCTGGATGCCAAGTCATATGACATAGTGGAGCATAAATTAATATAATGAACAAAACCATGAACAGTAAATAAGCCCAAAAACGAATTCTTTCAGCAAAGGCTCCAGTGATTAATGCAGGTGTGATTATTGCAAATTTTGCTTGGAATAAAGCGAATAATAGAAATGGTACAGTTGGCGCAGTAACCCAAGCGGTGCTTATATTGACGCCTTGGAAAAATAGGTAAGGCAAAGGATTACCAATAATACCTCCAATTGAAGGCCCAAAAGATAAACCAAATCCAATTACAACCCAAAGCACTGTTACAATAATCATAG
The DNA here is from genome assembly GCF_041431375.1 of Flavobacterium sp. Arc3. Taxonomy (NCBI): domain Bacteria; kingdom Pseudomonadati; phylum Bacteroidota; class Flavobacteriia; order Flavobacteriales; family Flavobacteriaceae; genus Flavobacterium; species Flavobacterium sp. Arc3. The sequence continues at coordinate 196,023 of NZ_JASMRI010000003.1, forward strand.
CCATAAAACTTTGTAACATGGTACTGATTACATTTTTTTTACCTACCATTCCACCATAGAAAAATCCTAAACCAGGCGTCATGATTAAAACAAGTGCCGTAGCAACTATCATCCATGCTGTATCCCCAGTGTCGAAAGCTGTTGCTTGTGCAGGAAGAGGATTTGTAGATAGAAGGGAAGTTGAAAATAGAGTAACTACTAAAAGCGAAATCAGTAGTATACTTAAAACGATTTTTCTCATGTTATTTAGAATTAAATTTTGACAAAAGTATAAAATCATTCAATATCCCTTATAATATTGAAGTAATTCTGTTTATTTTTATGTTTTTGGTGTTTTACCCCCTGTTTTTTTAACGGTATGGTTGATTTGAGTAGTAAATTTTACGATTTACTAATGTATTCGGAAATAAGTGATTCCGAAATTTATCGTTTTGCTCTAAATTAAAAAAAACAGACAGTTTACTATGGTGTAAAGTGTCTGTTTTTAGAATTCAAGTCTAAGCTGTTGTGATACAGCTAGTTTTGGTGGTATTTTTCTTTGTATCTTTTATTTAATACAGATTGATGCGTTTCTAGACTAATCATTCTGCCTTGAATAAAAGCGTGAGATACTTTATTAGTTCTCATGTCTAAGGCATCACCTGCAGACAAGAATAAAGTGGCGTCTTTTCCTATTTCAAGTGTACCACATTGAGCATCTATTCCTAATATTTTTGCAGTATTAGAAGTGATTAATTGTAAAGCTTGCTCTTTGTCTAGACCGTAGGCAGCACAGGTACCTGCTAAGAAGGGTAGGTTTCTAGTATTCATTCTTTCATGAGAACCGCTATTTTCTAGTCCTACAACAACTCCTTTATCTGTTAATAATTTTGCTGCTTTATACGGAAGATCAACATCGTCATCGTCATGTTCTGGCATATCATGAACTCTTTTTAAAAGTACGCCGATATTATTTTCGTGCAATAATTCGGCAGTTTTATAAGCTTCATATCCACCAACAATTACCATTTTTTTAATGCCGTTACTTTTAGCTAATTGAACAGCATCGATAATTTGTTTTTCTTCATTAGCATTAATAAATAAAGTTTGAGAACCATCAAATAATCCTTTTGCGGATTCGAAAATTAAATTTCTCTCTTTCACATTATCGACTTGATATGCTCTCGCATTTGCCAAGAATGTAAGAATTTCATTGATTTGAGGTTTATAATCTTTATTTTCTTCAATATTACCTGGCTCAGACCGTGATCCACTTCTACTATAGCTTGATGGGAAATTTAGGTGAATTCCATCGTTTTCTTTCATAATCGCATCTTCCCAAGTCCACGCATCTAGCTGAACAATAGATGATGTGCCTGATATTCGCCCTCCACGAGGTGTAATTTGAGCAATTAAAACACCATTAGGTCTAACGGTTTCAATAACTTTTGATTCTGCATTGTAGGCTACAATACTTCGTACGTTAGGATTAAATTGCCCAATTTCATTTTCATCGTCAGATGATTTAACGGCATCAATTTCAACTAATCCTAATGTAGAATTTGGAGCTATGAAACCAGGGTAAACTTCTTTACCACTAGCATCAATAGTAATATCGTAGGCGCTTTTGTCTATTCTGATTACTGTGGCATCAGTGATCATGGTAATTTTACCGTCTTTAAAAGCTAAAGCGCTATTTTCTATAACTTGTCCATTACCAATATGCGCTTTCGCATTTAGAATCAATATTGATTTTGATTGTTTTGGAGCAGGAGTTTGTTGTGCATTTGCAAAGATTGATAAACTTAATACCAATACTATTATATATCTTTTTGTATTCATTTGGCTCTAATTTATTAGATAATCGTGATTCTTAATATTCAATTAATTCAAGTTCTAAACTATCACAGTGGTACTCTTTTTTCTCTTTTCTTTTTGGTTCTTGAGTGTTTGCACCTTTGTTTTTCTCTTGCAATAACTGACCGATTAACTCGTTTTTTTCTTTGGCAATAGCTACTCTTTTTTGCTCATCTTTTTGAACATCATAATATACTATACCTTCAATTAAAGTTTTCTCTGCTTTAGCATATATAGATAATGGATTGTTATTCCATAATACTAAATCAGCATCTTTACCCACTTTTATACTTCCTACTTTATCATCAATGTGCAATAGCTTCGCTGGGTTAAGAGTCACAAATTTCCAAGCATCTTCTTCAGAAATATCTCCATATTTTACTGCTTTTGCCGCTTCTTGATTTAATCTTCTTGACATTTCAGCATCATCAGAATTGTAAGCTACCACTAATCCAGCATTGTGCATTATTGGTCCATTATAAGGAATTGCATCATTTACCTCAAATTTATAAGCCCACCAGTCTGAAAAAGTGGAAGCACCCGCTCCATGTTCCTTCATTTTGTCGGCTACCTTATAACCTTCCAGAATATGAGTGAAGGTATTGACTCTAAAATTAAATTTATCAGCAACGTTCATCAACATTAAAATTTCTGATTGAACATAAGAATGGCAGCTAATAAATCGCTCTTCATTAAGTATTTCAACTAAGGTTTGTAATTCTAAGTCTACCCTTGGAGCATTTCCTTTGCCTTTTTTTGAATTATAGTTTTTCCATGTTAATTCATACTCTTTTGCACGTTGAAAATAATCTGTAAAAACTTGTTCAACTCCCATTCTTGTTTGAGGAAAACGAGTCGGGTTTATATTTCCCCAGTTGGATTGCTTTACATTTTCACCTAGTGCAAATTTGATGAATTTTGGTTGGTTTTTATACAACATTTCATCTGCATCTTGTCCCCATTTCCATTTTACAATCGCAGATTGTCCACCGATAGGATTTGCAGAGCCATGTAGTAACTGTGAAGTAGTGACTCCGCCGGCAAGTTCTCTATAAATATTTACGTCTTCAGAATCGACTACATCTTGAATTGATACTTCAGCACTAGAATTGTGCCCTCCTTCATTTACTCCATTAGAAATGGCTATATGAGAATGTTCATCGATAATTCCACTAGTCAAATGCTTTCCTTTTGCATCAACGATGGTTGCCGATGCATCTGAAATATTTTTACCAATAGAGGCGATTTTTCCATTCTTAACTAAAACATCTGTTTCTTCAAGAATACCTTCTTTCTCGTTTGTCCATACCGTTGCATTCTTAAATAGTAAAGTTGCGGCAGTTAATTTCTTAAGATTACCATAAGCTTCATTAGGAAATGTTATAGGCATAATAACATTGTTTTTTTGCAGCTTTAATGAATCCACTTGTTTCACAAATGGGGCTGTTTTACTAGCGGACCATTTTACTTCGTTTCCATCAAATAAAATTGCTTTACCAGAAAGAGATTGAACGTCCTCTACATATCCTATTAATCGTGTGAAAGTTGTTAGAGTAGAATCTGTTGACTTTATCACATTTGAAATCCAGTTATTCGAAATCGAAAGTTTAGAACTTAATTTCTTAGAATCTGCTGAATTAATTTCAGATTTAGGAGAATTGATGTCACCAGTAATTTTCCATTTGTAGTTTTTATCGGCGATAGCCAAATCGTATTCTCCTCTAATATCTATAACATTGATATTATTGACAACATATTTTGACCCTTGAACCCAGTTTTCATAGATTTTAGTTTCATCATTAAATATTTCGCCTGAGGTGATAATAAAGTTGGCGTAGTTTCCAGTTTTCAAACTTCCAATTTCATTACTTTTTCCTAATAATGAAGCAGGTACTGTTGTTAATGCTTCTAATGCTTTTGTTTTATCAAAACCATATTTTATAGCTTTAAGCAGGTTTGTTCTAAAATCCTCTGTTTTTTTTAATTTATCAGTAGTCAGGGCAAATACGATTCCGTTGTCTGTAAGAACCTTAAGATTGGTAGGGGCTTGATTCCAAAAGCGCAGATCTTTTAATTCCATTTGATTAGCCTGATTGGGATCAGATACGTCATAAGCTTCAGGAAAATTTATTGGAATAATAAATTGAGCATTAGTTTTTTTAATCTCTTCAACTCTTTCAAATTCATTACCAATTCCCTTCATAATATAATTCAAACCAAACTCCTTAGCTATCTTTGAAGCTCGCAAGCTATTTAGTTTGTCTTCGGTAGCAAATATTTGAATTAGTTTTTCGTTTTCAGCCAAGGCAGTCAATGATAAATCTTTAGTATCAGCATTACCGTTTTTATACCATTTTAAATCGTAATTCACTTGTCTTAATAATGCCATCATTCCCATTAATGAACTAGGGTAGGCTTGATTAGAAGTAACACTTCTGGTAAAACCAAAATGATTAGAAATCTTAGCGGCTAATAACCGATTACTTTGATCATCGTTGTTTAAAGCAATTAATGAACCGCTTCCTCTGGCAATACCATCTTGTAGATGCGTGCCCACCACACCAAATCCAGCTTTCAGTAACTCTTCGGCTTTTGGTTGGTCATATTTAAAATTATCGTAAGCATTGACTTCTGAACGGATGTGCTCGTTCCAGTAATAGCCTTCTCGCTTGGTATCGTACGATTGACTTTGTCGATTACCTTCTGTTTTTTTAGGTTTCTCCATTCCAAAACTTGTATACATATCAATAAAAGAAGGGTAAATTGATTTTCCTTCTAAGTTTACTGTAATCGTATTTTTTGGGATGTTTACTGAAGTTCCAGTCGCAATAACTTTCCCATTTTGAATGAGCAAAGTTCCTTTTTCGATTATTTGTGTTGGAGTTACAAAAATCTTGGCATTGGTAAATGCAGTATAATTGTTGTTTTTGTTTCGAACACCTTCGTTAGTGGGAAAGTATTCTTGAGCATTAATTTTTGGTATAAAAATTAATAAAAAGATGAGGGTAACTATTTTTTTCATAAGTTTTTTGTTAATTTTTTCTAAAAGTATTGAATAATTGTCTTTAAATGTTAAAAAACCTAACAATTAACACTTGTTTATTTTATCTAAGGGCTAATTTCTGCTTATTCCAATAAAAAAGGGAAGACAACTGCTGTTTATCTTCCCTTCGTTATTTTTAAATGGTATACTAACCAATAGTTTTTTCGATGTAATCTGAATTTAAAAGGTATAAGGCTCCCATATATTGTATCTTAAAAGAGATTAGATCACCTATTTTATAATTCTTTTTTGAGTTTGAAATGTCTATTACTAACATATCAGAACTAGCATCTACGATAGTGATATCTGGATCTTCTGCTTCAATATATTGTGGTTGCATATCTAAGAGTCCAATATCCAAAATTGCACGTAAAGAAGTAACTCCTAAATCAGCGTTTTCATCCATTACATAGGTATTACCCACTCCGCTTTCTCCTAATTCGCCTGTTGGGGTATCTGGTTTTTCAGTAATCTCGATAATTTCCGAGTACAGCTTGAATACATCATTATGCATTCCTTTCATAGTTTCGCCAGTGAAAAGGTCTTTACCAAAAAATAATGCTTCTCCAACTCTGAAATGATTCACTGCCAGAGGACGTGCATTTTTCAGCATCAAAGGGATTGCTACAGAAGTTCCACCAGAAACCCATGGTATTATAATGTTAAATTTAGCTTCAATCAATTGTTTGTATAGACTCAGCTGAATTAATTTATCTTGCGTTGGCATTATCCCGCTCAAGCAATTAAGATTGGTACCAATACCTCTAATTTCAATATTAGGTAAGCTTAGAATGCTACCGTAGAATTCAACTAGCTCTTCACCCATTACACCTTCACGCAAGTCGCCCATTTCTATCATAATGATGATTTTATGGTTCTTGTTTTGTTTTTGTGCTTCTTTAGAGAGCATTTTTATGGTGTCGATTTCAGTATTGAAACTAACATCTGCATAACGTACAATATTTTCAATGCTTCGTTTTGCCGGTGGTTTAATATAGACGGTTTGTATGGTAGGGTCCAGCGCCTTTATTTTTTTTAAGTTGCTAATTCTAGAATCATGCATTTCTCTTACACCCAATGCAATAATTTCTTTTAAGTAAATTGTATTACCGCAAAGAAGCTTTGTAACAACACCCCATTCTATATGTCTGGATTCAAAAATGTTATTCAAGAAAGTGTAATTTTCCTCTAATTTTTTTCGGTATAGTTTTATAAAGGCCATTATTCTATAATTTTACGTGGAATCGTTTTTGAAATTCTGGTTAATAATTCATAATTCAGTTGATTACTATAATCACTAAAAGAAGCTACAGATACTGAAAGGTCACTTTGGGAGCCAATTAAAACTGCTTCATCGTCTTTCTTCACTGACTCAATATTTGTTACATCGACAGTCATCATATTCATGTTTACAGATCCAACTACAATACAGCGTTGTCCATTGATAAGAACTCTTCCCTGGTTACTTAAAGAACGACTATAACCATGAGAATAGCCAATGGGAATTACTGCAACTTTCATATTTCTTTCTGCAAGGAAGCTAGTTCCATATCCTATAAATTCTCCAATTTTGACCTTTTTTACACTCATTATTTTACTTTTCCAAGTAATAACTCTTTGAAGAGGATCAATTTTATTCTTTTTTGTACTCAAATAATTGACAAATACTTCAGGGCTTGGCCATAATCCGTACTGGATGATTCCTATTCGTACCATATCCATTCTGGTTTCGGGAAACATAATTGATGCCGCTGAACAAGCTGAATGTTTAATTTCTGGCTTTAAGTCAATCTTACAAAGATATTGATAAATATCATCAAATCGTTTAATTTGCTTATCGACCCTATAATAGTTTGCAATACTTTCGGCACCCGCATAATGTGTACAAAGTCCCTTAAAAAGAATATGTTCTTTTTCTTTTCTTAGAAAAGCAATTACTGCATTGAGTTCGTTTTTTTCAAAACCGGTACGGTGCATTCCTGTCTCTACCTCAATATGTACAATTGCTTTTTTATTGAGTTTTTTTGCTGTTTTAGCTGCTTTTGTCAATCTGGCTTTATCAAAAACAAAAAACTCTACGTTATTATCGACCACCCATTCCATGTCTTCGTCTTGAACGAGTCCCATCACCATAACAGTGGCTTTATTCTCTAACTCTTCTTTTACGGTTTTCGCTTCCTGAACATCAAAAACAGAAAAATGAGTTATTCCATTAGCATAGGCCATCGTAACAATTTCCTTAACTCCATGTCCATAAGCGTTTCCTTTTACAACACATGAAATTTGTACTTTTTTTCCAAAAGTAGTTCGAAGAAAAGAAAGATTCTTTTGATAAGCGCTGGTATTAAGTTCAATTGTTGAATTAGTATGCATTTGTGATCTGTTTGCTTATGTGGTGGAAAATAGATACTCCTGTTGTAATAATATTGTCAGGGAAATCGTAGTCTGGGTTGTGTAAGGCTGGCGTGTTTGTTCCTGATCCCAGTCCGAACATTGCTCCTTTAAAGTGCTGAGTAAACAATCCGAAATCTTCTCCCCAGGTAAAAGGGGTAGGTTTGTCCACTAGTTCAAATTTATTTTCTTTGGCCGCTTCTTTGATGAAGTTAACGGCCGTTTCATCATTTTCGTTGGCCTGGAAACTTTGTGTCCATTGTATGCTGCATTTCAATCGATATTCATCTGCGACAGCCTGGGCAATATTTTCTAAAGTAGCTTCTATCTTTCTCATCTGAGAATTACTGTCGCTTCTTACCGTAAAATGGACTTCTCCGGCTCCTGCAGAAACGCCATAGGCTTTTTTACCCATTTTAGTATAAATAGGAGTGATCAGACAATAATTTTCTTTTGAAATATCAGCCTGAATAAAAGTATTGAATTGAGTAATAATCGATGCTATCGCTAAGGCAGGATTGATTCCTTTTTCAGGTTCGCCGGCATGAGCGGTTACCCCGTCCAGTTTTATGATCATGCTATTCACGGCACAAGTAAAAGTGTCGTTTTTAACAACAATCTGATTTTTTGGATATCCAGGTAAATTGTGCAAGGCAAAAACATAATCTGGTTTAAATCTTTCAAATTTTGTATCTAAAAACACTTTTTGCGCACCGCTACCATCTTCTTCCGCAGGTTGAAATAACAGAATGACTCTACCTGTCTCCGGTTTATGTTGATGTAATTGGGTTGCTAAACCACATAAAATAGCCATATGACCGTCATGGCCACATTTATGAGAAACTCCATCACTCAGCGAACGATGTTCAAACGTATTGATTTCTTCAATGGGTAAGGCATCTAGCTCACATCTAAATAATACTGTTTTTCCTGGTTTTTCACCGTTGTAAATGGCGATAACTCCAGTTGTTCCAATATTTGTTATGATTTCATCTGGAGGATAATTTTCCAGAAAAGAAGTGATTCTTTTTGCAGTTTCCACTTCTTTTCCAGAAACTTCCGGGTATTTATGTAGTTCCTTTCGCAGTAGAACAAGTCGTTCTAAGCGTGGGTTTAAATTCTCCATTTTCGACTATTTGATAAGACGCATTTCTAGGTATTTATTAGTAAAACCTAATTTTTCATATAGTCCTTTAGCAGGATTGTTTGGCTCTACGTGAAGTGCTATGTTTCCTTCAGCAATTGAGATTGCTTTTTGCATTAATTTCTTTCCAAATCCTTTACCTCGTTGGCTATTGTCAACAGCAATATACACTAAAATATTCTCTGGGATAAAATCTTTCATGCCTGTATTGGTTAGAATAACGACACCAACAATCTTATCATCGTCTAAACCTACGACTATATTTCCTCCTTTGTCAGGATTCATAACGTAAGCGATGCATTTTAGAATGTCTTCCACTTTATCTCCGTATTCTTCTAAGTGAGTAAAAAGAAACTGAGCAATGATTTGATTTGTATATGTTTTGTCTTCTCCTGAAGTACTATTAATTATTTTGAATTCCATTTTGTTTTTCTTTTTTGTTATGATGATAAATTGATATTGTAACGAACAATAATAGAGAAATACTGATTCCGTAAATATTTGCGTCTAAATGTTCGGGTAATTTTATACCTAAAGGTAACTTATTTTCGGTAATTATAAGTAAAATTGTCGTTGCTCCTCCAAAAAGCATACTCCAAAAAGCAGCTATTGGGTGGCTTTTTTTCCAAAATAAAGCACCTAAGACGGGGATGAATAATCCAGAAACCATAAAGGCGTAGGAGTACAGCATCAATTCCAGTACGTTTTGCATTTGGGAAGCCAATAAGATTGCAAAAACACCAACTAGTAGTGTTACGATCTGTGAAAGCTGAAGTTCCTTTTTATGAGTTAACTCTTTTTTTGAAAATTTAGAAATAATATCAGTAACGATGTTTCCAGAGGCAGCCATTAAACAGCTGTCAGCAGTGGAAAGTATAGCCGAAAAATAAGAGGAAAGCATTAGTCCCATTAATCCAATCGGTAAAATGGTAGCCAGTAATATAGGTAATCCCATTTCGCTGTCCATTGAGGCCGCATCTGTAATTCCGTCAAACATTCCTTTGGTTGCAGCTACCTTGGCTAACATTCCAAGAATAACTCCCATGAAAGCCATTATGGGCCATTCGAAAACTCCAGCAATTATCCAGGCTTTTTTTGCTTCTTTTTCCCCTTTACTAGCATAAATTCTTTGGTATAGCGTCATTCCAACAAACCAAATAGGAATAATGGTGACAGACCAATTTAGTAACTGGTACCAGGTTACATTGGTCAGTGATAAATATTTAGGATCTAAAGTTGCTTTGATGGCATCGTAACCTCCAACTGCATTGTAGGCAACTGGTATTCCTATAAAAACTAATCCACCTATAAGGATTAGCCATTGAATCGTATCGGTGTAAATCACTGCTTTTAATCCTCCTATGGAAGTATAAGCCACTGCAATAACTCCCATAACAATTAAGGCAGTCTGAATGTTCAAACCGTCAATTGTTGCCGATGCTAATTTGGCTCCAGCCAAAACCTGAGAACTAGTAAATCCGATGTACCCGATGGCAGAAATAATTCCGGCTAAAAGAGCGACTTTTCCATTGTAGAAATGACCAAAGATTTGTGGGAAAGTGAAAAATTTATATTTGTGCCCCAGCTGGCTTACTTTCGGAATCAGAAAAACGGCACTTAACCAAGCACCAAGCAGTCCTGTAAATAACATCCAGGATCCTGATATTCCCATTGTAAAACCAAGTCCTCCCAAACCAATTGAGAATCCACCCCCTACATCAGTAGCTACTACGGACAAACCGATATGCCAACTACTCATGTTTCTTCCACTAACATAAAAATCCTCGGCAGTTTTATTTTTATTAAAAAAGTAGAGACCAACACCTAACATTGCCAGCATGTAAACGACAAAGATTATATAATCTATAATGTGCATTTCTTGTTATTTCAGATTATTAAGTAGCCTGTAAATGGAATTTTTCCAAAAGGCAAAAGATGCAGCAAACTGCAATAAAGGTATGTTTTTTCTAGTTGATTTCAGGAATATGAAATCGTAGATTTGGTCGTAAGAATTATTGATAATAATTCGTTTTTAACCCTGAAAAAGCAAATAATTAGCGGCAAATATAAGAAAATATATCCAAAAATCGATAGAAAAGCCATTAACTGCTGTGGAAAGTCTTTTGTGAATTTTATTTCCAGCAGTTTAAATAGAGAATTCAGAAGAATATTCAGGGCTGTAAATGATAAAGATTTATAGCCCTAAGTGTAGTTTTTAACTCCCTTTTTTACTAAAGTTATTTTTGTATTATCTTGATTATCGATCAAAGGCAAATAAGTCTGAATCTGTAGGATTTCCTAAATAAAGGTCTTTAATCATTTCGGCAGCGATAACGCTAAAAGTGATTCCGTTACCTCCATAACCAAGAGCAAAATACATATTGGGATGATCTTTGTGCTCCCCGATAAATGGCAGCCCATCTTTAGTCTCTCCAAAGGTACCACACCAATAGAAATCAATTTCGATCTTACTGTCGGGAAAGAATTTTTTAAATCTTTTTAAAATAGCTTCGTTTTTTTTCTCCATGAGCTTGTCTCTCCTTTCAGGATCCTGAAAAGGCTCGTCAAAACCACCTACCATTATTCTATTATCTTCAGTAGTTCTAATATAAATATACGGTCTGGCAGTTTCCCAAATTAGACATTTCTCTTCCCATAAATCCTCTGGCTTTAGAGGTTTGCTTACCAGAACATAGGTTGAGTTCAGTTGCATCACTTTCTGATTTAATAGTTTTTCAGATTCAAACCCCGGAGCAGCGACTATTTTTTTTGCCTTTATAGTGTTTTTCTTTGCTGTATGGGCAAGAATGTAATCCTTTTTATTTTCGATTTTGACCACATCGGTATGGCTGTAAACTACTAGGCCAGAATTCCTTTTATGGTAATCTAGAATCTCATTGCACAGCTTAAAGGTGTCTATCTGTGCCGAACAGTCATTATAAAGCGCTGCTTTTTTGTCAATATTGAATTTACTTTTTAGCTGTTTTTGGTTTAATAAAGTAACGGGTAATTTATGCTTTTTTCTAATTTCGTATTCTTTTTCCAAATCATTTAAACCAGCAGCATTTGAAGCTAAATATAAACTGGATCTCCAATTAAAGTCACCATCAATTTTTAGCTTTTTTATGATTTTTTCTAAAGTGTAGATGGATTCTAGGCATTTTCTTCACCTACTTTTTCAATTAAATCAAAGAGAAAAGTATCAATTTCGTATTGTAACTGGGCCGTGCTGGCTGTAGTACTTCCTGTAGAAGACATTCTTTTATCTACAATGACACATTTCACACCCGCTTCGCATAAAAAATGTGCGTTGAGTGCTCCAGTAATTCCAGAACCAATAATTAGTACTTCAGTTTCAATATCATTGTCTAAAGTCAAATAGTCTTTACTAAGCCCGTTTTTTATGAGCCAAAATGGTAATCCTGATTTTAAGTCCATGATGTCGTTTGATTATAATTAGCAGTTATAAAATTAATGAAAAGTTGAAAGTGCGTGTTTTGTAATAATGTTTATTTGTTACAAAATTGATAGTATGGAGCGATTAAATATTTAGAAGATAAGTTGTATTAATTTTTATTTTGGTATTCGAAAATTCATTATTTTTAATAAAATTATCCTTTATGTTAGTAAAAGTTTTTGGGAGTGCTGTGTTTGGCGTTGAGGCCACAACTATCACAGTAGAAGTGAATATTGATAAAGGAATTGGCTACCACTTAGTGGGTTTACCTGATAATGCTATTAAAGAAAGTAGCTATAGAATTGCTGCTGCATTAAAAAATAATGGATATAGCATGCCTGGTAAAAAGATTACAATCAATATGGCTCCTGCAGATTTGCGGAAAGAAGGCTCTGCTTATGATTTAACGTTAACTATAGGAATCCTTGTTGCATCTCAACAAATTCAAGCGATCGATGTCGACAAATATATCATTATGGGCGAGCTTTCGCTAGATGGTAGTTTACAACCTATCCGCGGTGCTTTACCTATTGCCATCAAAGCCAAAGAAGAGGGTTTTAAAGGTTTTTTTCTTCCAAAGCAAAATGTAAAAGAAGCGGCTATCGTTGCGGGTTTAGACGTATATGGTGTTGAGAATGTTCAGGAGGTTATCGATTTCTTAGAAGGAAAAGGAAATTTAGAACCAACTACCATTGATACCAGAGCCGAGTTTTATAAAGATTTAGATTTTCCAGAATTTGATTTCTCCGATGTTAAAGGACAAGAGTCTATAAAAAGATGTATGGAAATCGCTGCGGCAGGTGGACACAATATTATTTTAATAGGACCTCCTGGTGCTGGAAAGACTATGCTTGCCAAAAGATTACCTAGTATATTGCCACCTATGACCTTACGAGAAGCCTTAGAAACTACTAAAATTCATAGTGTAGCCGGAAAGTTGAAAGAAGTAGGCTTGATGAATCAAAGGCCGTTTAGGAGTCCGCATCATACGATTTCAAATGTGGCCTTAGTGGGCGGTGGAAGTTACCCACAACCAGGCGAGATTTCGATGGCTCATAACGGAGTTTTATTTCTTGATGAATTGCCTGAATTTAAACGCGATGTTCTCGAAGTGATGCGCCAGCCATTAGAAGATAGGGAAGTGACTATATCCAGAGCGAAGTTCACGGTTACCTATCCTTCGTCTTTTATGTTGGTTGCGAGTATGAATCCAAGTCCTAGTGGTTTTTTTAATGATCCAGATTCTCCACAAACTTCTTCACCACACGAAATGCAACGCTATTTGAGTAAAATTTCAGGGCCGTTATTGGATCGAATAGACATTCACATCGAAGTGACTCCTGTTCCTTTCGAAAAATTATCCGATGATCAAAAGGCGGAGAGCAGTGTTGATATTCGAAAAAGAGTGACTGCAGCCCGAGAATTACAATCCGCACGTTTTGAGCAAATGGACAACATACATTACAATGCTCAAATGAACACCAAGCACATTAGAGAATATTGTGCTCTTGATGATGTTTCTAAACAACTTTTAAAAACCGCGATGGAGCGACTGAATCTTTCTGCTCGGGCCTACGATCGTATTTTGAAGGTAGCTAGAACTATCGCTGATCTTGATGCTGCTCCTACCGTAGTTTCGTCTCATATTGCCGAAGCAATTCAGTATAGAAGTTTGGATCGAGATGGATGGTTAGGTTGATTTAGAGTTAAGTATAAATACACACTATTTTATCATTCCGAAGAATGAGGAATCACATTATTTGCTTACGTAATGGGATTTATTATTGGAATGGGCACGGATAGAAAATCTGCGCCAGCGGGGGGTACAATTTTAATAACAGTTTTAGTAATTGTAATCTTCTATTTTGTTTCTCGAACTAAAATGAAAAAAGAAAAGTATAGAAATAAATAAGTCATAAAAGAGATTTCTATCGAAATCTCTTTTATTTTTGCCAAATGTTAGAAATTCTTTACCAAGACGAATATATTATAGCAATTAATAAACCAAGTGGATTGTTGGTCCACAAATCATTTTACGCGCGCGATGCAAAAGTTTTTGCTATTCAAGAATTGAGAAATCAAATAGGAGGGCGACACGTTTATCCTATTCATCGGTTAGATCGCAAAACATCTGGTGTCTTGTTATTTGCGTTGGATAAAGCAGTTTTAAAAATTATGAATGATCGTTTTGCCACACGCGAAGTCGAAAAAAAATATTTAGCAATTTTACGTGGTTGGTCACCCGAAGAACTAACGATTGATTATGATTTAACCAATGATGATGGCATTACACAAAATGCAATAACATACTTTCATCGATTGCAAAGTACCGAAATTGAGTTAGAATTTAATAATCAACGAACGTCACGATATTGTTTGGTAGAAGCGATTCCTGAAACTGGACGTATGCATCAATTACGAAAACATTTCAAACATATTTTTCATCCCATTTTAGGAAGTCGTCCACATGGTTGCAACAAACAAAATAAATTATGGTTGGAGAATTTTGACATGAAAGGGATGATGCTTCATGCACATCAGTTAATTTTTAACCATCCAATAACAAATGAAGAACTAATCTTGAATGCAAAGATTAATGAAGAGTTTAGCAGAGTAGGTACTATTCTTGAGCTAGATTTGAATAAGTATAAATAGAATACTAATTTGTAAATTGATGCTTTAAATTAGTGTTGTATTTTGAAACTACTGTTTTTAGTATAAAGAGGAACCGATTTCAGATTTCAGATTTTCTTGTCTTTTATGAATAAACTTAGCAAAAAGAAAGTTGTAAAAAGCATTATTACCTGTATTATAAAAACTGGATATAATAAATTTGATTCTGTATATCTAAAGCTAAAACTAACTACTGATACCGGAAATGTAAATAGTAATCCATAAAGTGACCAATCTCCATAAAATAAATCTTTTGGATAAATTGAACAAACCGATAAAGTTCCTAATGAAACGTAAAATAAAGAGATTTTAAAAGCTAATTTTTTGTTTCTAATTAATTTTATAATCGTATTCATCTTTCTTATTTAAGTTCATTTTTGTTTTTATTTGAAATTCACTTTTTCAAAATATTTTAGAATAAAAAACGGGGGCTAATTGAATATCAGATTTTCAAAATACCTTTCAACTTCTTTCCTCCTCGTGCCTATCAGAAATTTATAATTATTTACTTTTGTTAGCGTTCACGAGCGGGACGCTCGCGCTATCGGGGTAATTTAGAGTTAAGGATGAGTACACACTATTTTGTCATTCCGAAGAATGTGGAATCACATTATTTGCTGACGTAATGGGATTTATTATTGGAATGGGCACGCATTGAAAATTCGCACTATCGCGCCAGCACGAGATTATGGTAATGATGACCAGACTGTTTTAGAGATAGATATAAATTAATTTAGATTGTGTTCACGGGCGGGACGCTCGCGGCAGCCGGTGAGTGGTTTTACAATTCATTTTTTATATTATTTTTAATTTTTGCTTAAATACATTATCACGATATTTTTTATAATCGCTACGTTTACTTCTTCTGTTATCACCAAGGTTAATTTTTTCTATTAACTTAGTAGCTAATTGACTAGCTAAGCTTCTTATATTTTCAGTTGTCGGAAAACCTTCGTTATAGTCTTTATTCTTTCTAGTTAATTTGCAGTTTTGAACTGTAGTAATTAAACATTCGAAAAGGAAGTTATATTCAAGTATTTCTAATCTTAATTCTTTACTTAGATATGAATTGCCGAGTACGTGTAACCGAATTATTTTGTTGAATAATTCATTTAAATCTATTTTTTTCTTAACTTTTTTTAGTTCTAGTTTATAATTTTCAATTGCTTCAAGATAGTTATCGTCGTCTTCAGCACCACAAGTTTCAAGCTTTAATAGTAGTTCATATAATTCTTCATACTCTACTATTAAGTAGCAAACTAGTTCATATATTTCTTCTAATTTACCAACAATAATCTGTTTCTTGTTATCTTGACTAGCCTTAATTATTGCAATAGTTGATATAACTAATGCACCAATTGCTGTAAAAGAGGTGATTAAATTAGCATTATCACTTAAAAACTTTAGTACACCGTAAATTTCCATATGTTTTTTCAAATTTAATTTTTAAATGTACAAAAAAGCCTACTAAGAAATAAGTAGGTTTTAATTTAATCGACGGAAGCGATTCAGTATAGAAGTTTGGATTGCGATGGATGGTTGGGGTGATTAAGAGTTAAGTATAAATACACACTATTTTATCATTCCGAAGAATGTGGAGTCACATTATTTGCTCATGTAATGGGATTTATTATCGGAATGGGCACGGAAATGCGATGTTAGGTGTTGGCGTATTATCCCCAAAAACAACCATACTCATCTTTCTCAATTAGTCTAATAAAATCGAGTAAGTTTGGAACAATTGGATTTGGTTTATATAAGTGCCATTTCAAATCCGCTCGTTTCCAATAAACTTTCCAGTTATTATCTTTTTTTACGAAAGTAGATTTAACCATGTCGATATGCATTTTAATATTTGCGTCTTGCCAATTTGGTCGAATTTCAAAAATAATTACACTTTGTTTTTCTATTCGATAAGAAATGTCAAGTTTTTCTCTAATTTCTTTTGGCGGACGAATGTAGGATAGATAATTTTCAATTTCATCTATTTCTACATTGTCAATTGTACTTTTCATATGATATTCATATTTATAAATATTGCATTATTCTTTGAGTTCAGCTCAGTCTCGCAGCTTGCGCCTAAATTACAAATAATCAATATTCTATAGCGAGTATTCATCCAACATAGGGTAGAAAACCGCTATAGCATAGCGAATTAGTATCAAATATATAAATAATATTTTTATTGCAAATGATCTAAGTGTTTTAGAATTGTGAGATGTATTTGCAAAATGTTATTATTGAAAATTAAGCGCTCTACATAGCCCCGATAGAAACGAAAATCCCTGTGTGGGCTAGCGTTTAGCCCTCACAAGGATTGTAGTGTATAGCGGGAGAAGACGTCTAAAAAAACGAAATCATTCTGCTCCTAAAAAAAGGAAATTTAATTTCTTAGTTGGAACGTCTGTCATTATTTTGACTAGGACGTCTTGGGCCAAAGCTATTATTGCTGCTACGGTTTGTAGAATCTGTTTTTGGTTTCCTTGGCGTGGAATTGCGTTGTGGTCTACCTTGACCTTGTTTAATAGGTTGAGTCGATGCTTTCGGATCTGGCTCAAAACCTGCGATATTTTCTGTTGGTATTTTCAGGCCAATCAATTTCTCGATATCACGCAAAAAAGTAGTTTCGTCTGGGCTAAATAAAGAAATCGCTTCTCCATTTGCTCCAGCTCTTCCTGTTCTACCGATGCGGTGAACGTAATCTTCTGGAATATTAGGCAATTCAAAATTAACAACATGTGGTAATAAAGGGATATCTAGACCACGAGCTGCAATATCTGTCGCAACTAAAGCGGTTAGGCTTCCGTTTTTAAAGCCGGCTAAAGCTTTGGTACGCGCGCCTTGTCCTTTATTTCCGTGAATGGCTGCTGCTTGAATACCAGCGCCAATCATAGCTTCAGTAAGTTTATTAGCACCTTGTTTTGTACGTGTAAAGACCAAAATCTGTTTCCAGTTTCCTTCTGTAATCAACTTGATGATTAACTCTGTTTTTTTCTCTTTTGCAACAGGATACACTTTTTGAGTAATGGCATCGACAGTAGTGTTTTCTGGTGTAGCTTCAACCTGAACTGGTTTATTCAAAATACCCATCGCCAATTTCTTAATATCTCTTGAAAAGGTTGCCGAAAACATTAAGTTTTGCCTTTTTACAGGTAATACTTTCAGTATGCGCTCGATATCTCTTAAAAACCCCATGTCTAGCATACGATCTGCTTCATCTAAAACTAAAATTTCCACTTTAGATAGTGTTAGTAGGCCTTGATTTTGTAAATCGATTAATCGACCAGGTGTGGCGACTAAAATATCTACCCCTTGTCCTAGTTGAGCCACTTGTGGTTTTTGATTCACACCTCCAAAAATAACTGCAGAGCGTAAATCTAAAAATTCACCGTATTCTTTTATGTTAGCCAATATTTGAGCAGCTAATTCTCTTGTAGGTGTCAATATTAAGGCACGAATAGGTCTGTGACTTAAGTGTTTTCCTTGTGATAATGTCTGTAAAATGGGTAGCGTGAAGCCTGCTGTTTTTCCTGTTCCTGTTTGTGCAGATGCTAATACATCTTTACCTTCTAAAATAGGTGGAATCGCTTTTTGTTGTATTGGAGAAGGGGTTGTGTACCCTTTTTTGCTGATTGCTTTTAATAAAGCATCAGATAAGCCTAATGAGTTGAATGACATAAATTGTGTTTATGAAGTAAACACTATTATTTTGAGTACTTCTTTAAGTTGGCGCGAAGGTACTGCTTATTTTTCCCATCTGCTTTTGATTGTTTGACTTTGTTTAAATATAAAATTTATTTCGTTTCAATCTAATAAAAGAAAGGCAAGCAGCAGAATGGTCATACCAAATCAAATAGGGGAGTTGTTTTTAGTATTACTTTATCGAGAATGTAATTATAAAAGTAGTTTGTTACAATTGTTTTGGGACTTCAGTATAGCTATGAAATGGGATTATAATTTAAGAATATCAAGTTTCCCAAAGTATTCTTTTATAAACTCATGCTGTTCATTTACACTCATTTTATCAGCATCCTTGACTTCTATTTTTAAGTTCAAAAAACGTTCGTCTTTATTTAAAAAATCAAAAAAATAGAGCTTTGCTTCAGAAGGACCAAAGAGGATTATTTTCTCATATTTTAATAGCTCCTTCCCAATTTTATTATAGTGTATGTTTAAACCGGTTTTTTTATAACTACTCAGCAATAAAATTTTTTTTATCAGATTTGATTTTTTATCTTCTGTATGGAACTCACGCACAATTGTTTGAATTGTAAAAGGTTTTGTGGTAAATTGAACTAAATAGGCAACAGTGTCATCCATCCATAATCCTAGTTGATTTGTGTTTTTCATATTGTTCACTTATTTGATATAAAATTATCGATATAAACAAGTGCAATGATTTTTATAAGTCAACAGGTATTTTGATAGAGACGATTGGAAGAAAAGTGTCGAGGAATGGTATTTTGAATAGTATGATATTTTGTTTTAAATGAAATTTGTTATCATTTGAAGTAGTTCAAAAACAAAAAAAATCGGGAGTGAGTCCCGATTTTTAACTTTAAATTGAATAATTACAATTTATCTTATTTCGTCAAAGGTATTTCCTTGTTTGATGTCACCCGTTTTATAGCCTTTCATAAACCAGTATTTTCTTTGCTCAGATGTTCCGTGTGTAAAGGATTCTGGCACAATATGCCCTTGCATTTTAGATTGAATAGCATCATCGCCTACTGCATGTGCAGCGCTCAGGGCTTCGTCAAGATCTCCATCTTCTAAGATATCATTCATTTTCTGGTTGTAATGTGTCCAAACGCCTGCATAAAAGTCAGCTTGTAATTCTAATGCTACTGATAGTTTATTGGCTTCAGCCTTACTTTTTCCTTGTTGCATTTCACGCATTTTATTAGATGTTCCTAGTAAGGTTTGAACATGGTGTCCAATCTCATGCGCAATTACATAAGCAGTGGCGAAATCTCCACCTTGAGCTCCAAATCGAGTTTTTAATTCTTCAAAGAATGCTAAATCCATATATACTTTTTGGTCAGCAGGACAATAGAATGGGCCAGAATCTGAGGTTGCATTACCGCATTCAGTTTCAACGCCACCAGTAAACAAGACTAAATTTGGTTTTTTATAGTTGAGGTTGTTTTTATTAAATATTTTCGTCCAAACATCTTCATTATCAACTAAAATTGCATTAATAAAATCTTGTTCTTCTAGTTCTTTTGCTGTTAGGTCTCTTTGTTCTGTTGGTGCAGTCTGTTTTCCTTGAGTTTGTTCTAAGATATTACCCACCATTTGACCGTTTTCACCTCCAAAAACATTTAACAATAAGATTACAATCCCGATGATTCCACCACCTACAATTGTTTTTCCACCAGAAGACATTCCTCTTCTATCTTCTAAATTATCACTTTTACGTCTACCTTGCCATTTCATATAATTTCAATTTTTATTCTTTTTTTATAAAAGAGGAACCGAAGATAATTAATTTTTTAATCAAAAATAAACTTTTCATAACTCTATGATGAAGTCCATTTTATTATTGCGTCTTCTATTACTCTTTTTATAATTGGCTTTGATATATAATCGTTCATACCTGCTTCAATACATTTTTCATTTACTTCTAAGCCAGTTCCTGCTGTTATAGCGATTATGGGAACTGATGCGCCTGTATTTAATTTTCTTATTGCTTTTGTAGCTTCATAACCATTCATTAATGGCATCTGTATGTCCATAAAGATAATATCTGGCATAATGTTTTCATACTCATTTACAGCAACCTGCCCATTCGGAATTTCATGAATAATTGCTTTGGGGAGGACGTTTTTAATAATTGTTTTGAGCAATAACATATTAATTTTATTGTCCTCAACTAACATTATTTTCAATGCTTCCAAACGTTTATTGTTTTGAATAGTAAAAATATCAACTATATCTTTATTATCTATAGGAGTATATTCTACTTCTACATCATTAGACGTTTTTAAATCCAAATCGAAATAAAAAGTACTACCAATTCCAATTTCACTGCTGAGTTTTAACTGACTGTCCATTAGTCCTAATAACTTATTTGAAATTGTAAGGCCTAAGCCAGTACCACCAAATTTTTTAGTTGTGGAGCTATCTTCTTGTGAAAATGCTTTAAAAATTTTCTTTTGATTTTCTTGTAAAATCCCTATTCCAGAATCAAGCACCGCAAAACGGATTGTAGTAGTGGCTTTATTATTTTTGATCACTGAAATTTCTAATTTTACAAAGCCTTTTTCCGTGAATTTTACTGCATTAGCTAAAAGGTTAATTAGGATTTGTTTTAAACGTATATTGTCTATCCATAAATGGGTTGGTATTTCAGGAGCTAGTACGAGTTCTAAGTGTAGCATCTTCTGATTGGACTCATAGTGGATTAGATCAATAATTTGGTCTAAAATATATTTAATTTTATGTTTTTCGATATGCAAATCAAGTTTTCCTGCTTCAATTTTAGAAAAATCAAGGATGTCATTTACGATCCCTAATAATGAATGAGCTGATTGATTAACGGTAATCATATGTTTTTCCTGAACTTCTCCAAGTTCTGTTTTCATTAATAGATCGGTGAAGCCAATGATTCCATTTAGTGGAGTTCTGATTTCATGGCTCATATTAGCTAGAAATTCTGATTTAGCTTTATTAGCCGCTTCAGCGTATTCAAGTCCTTTTATGGCATCTTCAGTCCTTCTTTTTTTAGTGATATCCAGCATTATACCTTCAATGTAAGTGATTTTACCATTCTTGATTACAGCATCACCAAATTCTTCTACCCAGACAATTTCACCAGTTTTAGTAATGATTCGGTACGTGAAATGGAAAGGTTCAGATTTGGATAAATGGTCTCTGGACTCACTAAGTATTTTATGGTAATCTTCAGGATGAATTAGGTCGATATAAAAAATTCTTTTTTCCAAGAATTCGATTTTATCGTAGCCTGTTAATTTTTTAATCTCATCATTGAGGTATATTTTTGTAAACTTTTCGTCGTTCTCTGAAAGATAAACAGTCCCCGGTATATTATTAGCTAACAAACGGAACTTTTCTTCACTTTCATAAATTGCTGTTTCTCCTGCGATACGTTCGATAGATGATGCAATGTTTCGAGCTAATGTTTGAAGAATGTTAACTTCATCTTCCGTCCATTTCTTTTCTTCAGAGGTGTCATCAAACCCTAAAAAGCCATGAAATCTATTATGTATGAAAATTGGGAAAAGGATTAACGAAGTTACATCGACATTCAATAATTTATTTCTTAATGACAAATTATTTATTTTTGATACGGTAGCCTCATAAATTTCATTATTTAATATGGGTTCAATTAATTCTTCAAAAAAGGCATAAGGCATATTTTGAAGGTTAGGATTATTTTGCGTTAAACACGTATTGTTAAATATCCATCTGTATTTTTGGCTTATTAGTTTAGTAGCGGAATCATTTTCATAATAATAGGCACGATGTGATTTAGTGGCATTACCCATAATGATCAATACATCAGAAAAAATAGCATCGATATCTTTACTATTTAAAAATTTCTCCGTGCACTTGGTCATTGCTGCCAGCAATTCACTTTTATAGGTTAATCTGTTTTCGATATCTAATCTCATTTTTGACTCAAACGCAATTGCAATGATATCAGAAACAGATCTTGAGAAATTAATATCCTCATTATCCCATTGTCTCGTTTCTTCTGTAGCTTCAATACAAAGAATTCCTTTTAGTTCACCATTAATAAAAACGGGAGTGTCGATCAGTGAAACAATATTGTTTTCATAAATATAATCACCACATAATTCCATAGTGATTTCATTTGTGCATATATCTGAAGCGACAATTTGTATTTTATTTTCAACCGTTAAAAAGTATTTTGGGGATGATTTTTTAGTTATTTCCTGATCACTTGAAAATTTATTAGTTGTAAAATCATATAGTTGTACACAACTGATTCTGTTTTCAAAATAATTCCAATAACTTGCTCGACTGACTCCTATTGTTTTAGAGCTGATTTCTAAAATTGTTTGCAATTTGTATTCTAAACTTTCATTATTAGAATAACTCTTTGCCGTGAACCCTTTTAAAGCAGCGCTGTATTTTAGATTTTTTAGTTGTCTTTCTGCTTTTTCTTTTTCAATATTTTTTAAGAAGGTAATATCTCTAGCTATAACTGAATATCCAGTTATTTTTCTGCTTTCATCTCTATTGATTGTTACCTTTTGAGAAAGCCATATTTCACCTCCATCTTTAGTAGTAATTGGAAATTCTAAAGTAGGAAAGTTTTCCATTTCTAATGAGGGATTAGAATAGAATTCAAGAACTCTTTGTTTAAAACTATCTTTGATTAAATGATTAAATTTCGAGGCATACAATTCTGTTAAACTAAATCCAGTGATTATTTCAGAATTTTTATTTATAAAAACGTAAGCACCATCACGGTCTAGCTCATAAATTATATCATAGGCAGATTCAACAATGTTTTTATATCGTTTTTGTGTTTCTATTTGTTGCGTTACTTCATGCCCGATACCAATTATTAGATCCTCAGAATATCTTTTATCATGCCATTCTATGTGCTTGTATGCTCCACTTTTAGTTTTTAGTTTCCGTACAAAGACTCTTTCGGAAGTCGTATTTGTATGAAATTTTTCCCCAATGAAATCAGGATCTTCAGTTACCTTCCAAAATAACATTCCCATAACTTCATCTACGGAATATCCTAAAATAGGAGTAATCGTTTCGCTGCAAAATAAAATTTCCCCTTTTCTAGTAGATACAACAATAAGAGAGTTTCCATTATTTATTATTTGATCAGAAAAACGGAATTTGTCTTTAACATTTAATCCTACAATATGCTGAATATAATTTATGGTAAAAACAATTAAAGAAAAATTGAACAATGCAATAGTTGTTTTAATGGGTAATATTTCTAAGTAAGTAACAATGACAATGTATGAAAAAGTGGAGGCTACAAAAAACCAATATAATTTTATAGGTTTAAAAACGGTATAAGCAAAGTAAAAAGTTACAATAAAAGCGAGGATAGGTATGATATCGGTCGGTGCAAAAAGTAAATTTTTACATATCAAACCAAAATAGAGCAGGTAAAATACAATGAAGATTCTTTGTATGTTCCGGAAAAGGAAAGCCGATTTGGTACTAATTACATATATAATTAAAAAAAATAAAGCGGTACTGATATTAAAAAAGAATAAGCTTTTTGGTCTTACACTAAAAATTTCATAATTAATTTCAGCTATAATATTTACAAATCCAAAGAAGAGAAGATAGAGTTGATATTCTTTATTGCGTATATATTCTTCATTATTTTTTTCTATTAATGTGCTCTTTAATTTTGTTTTTGTTTTGTTAAGAGTAAAAAATAAGAAGGCAATAAAAATTAATAAAAAAACCCACAATAAAGATGTTTTATTTGAAAAAATCATTTCAATCAAGCCAGCAGTAGACAGTATGGCTTTTGGTGAGGATAGCCAGCAATAAGAGGTATGGTTTGAAAGAATCGTATGAAAAAAGCTATAGTAAAACACCATAGAGAATATTTTTTTTGAATTGAGGAAGTGAAAATAACAGAGTGGTAATTTAATGTTTTTTTTATGACATTAACGCGATTTTATGATAAATAAAATCGCGTTTCCTATTATTTAAAACAAATTAGTTGTCTGTAATTTTTTCTATAATTCCTCCTCATGATCAAAACCGATAATTTCGCTGTACATTGCATAGTACATAGAGTAAACAAAGGGTATTGTGAAAAATACTCCGATGCAACATCCAATAAAGCCAACCATTGCCCCTATAATAGCTACAATTATCAGGGCAAGAAGGATTAGGGGTTGTTTTAGTACAATTGAAAAACTATATTGTATCGCATCTACCGCTGTTAAATCACTGAAAATGATAAGTGGTATGGTTAGCATTGTAAAAAAAGATACCGCAACAGAGATCATAGGACCCACCAGAATAACTCCGCTATAGTTTAATAACATTGATACTCCGTTGCTGACTAGCAAAATTAGAAATGTTGCTGTAAAAATTTGAGAGAAATACTTTGGTGTGTAGTAACTAAAAACGGTTGAAACGTGAAATTCCTCATCTCGATCTGCGCAATAAGCCATTTTTATTAAACCTGCAGTTAATGGGCTAGTTAAAGATGAAAACAAAACAGATGCTCCCACGTAGATAATTAGATTCAATCCGCTAAGGCTTTCTAGATTTAGACTCAACTCTTTCATAGACTCCTGAGATAGTGCTGCCAGCCCTAAAAGGCTTATAGTTATACTTGCTGCGATTGTCATCAAGATAACGGTAAATACAAATATCATAAGCCCCGCATATAGGGCTATTTTTTTATAATTTTCAAATGCTTTATTAAAAACTTTTTCGAAATCCAACTGATATCCATTGCGTATTATTTCTTCTATTCGGTCTTTTTTTTGATTCATTTTTTGGTTGGTTTTATATTGGTTTAAAATTGTAAAGTGAGGTTATAATTTAAAATAGACTTCTTCAAAGGGAACCCTGAAGCGTTCACCATAAACGCCAGATTCTTCCCGTATTCCACAGCCTATAATCATATTTATTTCAGCTGCGGCTGGTAAATTTAATATTTTTTTTACCCTTAGAGAATCAAAGCCTTCCATAGGACAGCTGTCATAATTTATGGAGGCCATGCTAATCATAAAGTTTTGCGCGGCTAAAGCAGCACTTTTTTGGGCTACTATTCGCATATCGCTTCTTCTAGCTTGTCTATAAATAGGTTTAAATAGTCCGATGACTTGAAAAATAAGAAACTTTAGAGCACCCAGAATTCCTATGAAGTCAAAGTAGAGCGTAGGAACAATTTTTTGATAATAGTTCAGGGCAAATTTTTCTCTTTTCGAATAGTCTACAGGTGATTTTTCTCCGTACTGAGATTTTAAAAAGGCTACATTTGACTGTGCTCTTTTTCTCCATAAATCTTTTCTAGCTACCACGACAATCATTTGGCTTGCAGTTTTGGCTGCATTTTGATTAAAACTAGCCTCCGTAATTTTTTCTAAAACTTCGGCTGTAGTAATTTGGTAGAATTCCCACAGCTGCATATTACTGCTTGTAGGAGCAAGAGTAGCTAGACGAATGCATTCTTTTACTTTCTCATCATCAAGAGCTTCCTTTTTAAAGACACGTACAGAACGTCTGTATTCTATTGCTTCGCTTACTGACTTCTCTTTGATTAGATCCATTTCAATAATTTCTTGATTGTTGCTAGTTTGTCTTTATAAGGCGCATATCGCATTGGTAAATCTAACCAGTTTGCTTTTTTTACAATTGACTTTTTATGTGAAAAAGTGTCAAAACTTAAGGATCCATGATAGGCACCAATACCACTATGGCCTACGCCTCCAAAAGGTAAGCGTTTATTTGAAAAATGAACTACTGTATCATTTATACAACCTCCTCCAAAAGAGTAATTTTGAATGATTTTATTTGCAAATGATTTATTCTCAGTGAAAATATATAAGGATAATGGTTTCTCATATTTTGAAATCACGGCATGTATGTCTGCAGTACTGGAATATTCAAGTATGGGTAATAAAGGTCCAAATATTTCATCTTTCATAACAAGACTGTCAACATCAGACTCATCAATAAGCGTTGGTGCTATGTAACATTCAGACTCGTTCGTTTGTCCACCAAAAATTACTTTATCGTTGTCAATCATTTCTGTTAGTCGACTCCAATTTTTAGTATTTACAATTCTGGCAAAATCAGGGGATTCTTCGGGTTTATTGCTATAAGCAGCGGTTATTTCCTCTTTCATATAGTCGATAAACTTGCTTTTCATGTCTTTCTGAATCATGATATAATCTGGAGCAATACAAGTTTGTCCCGCATTTATAAATTTTCCCCAAACAATTCTTTTAGCTGCTAGTTTCAAATTAGCAGTTTCATCAATAATACATGGATTTTTTCCACCAAGTTCTAATGTAACGGGAGTCAGGTGTTGTGCTGCCGCCTGCGCAACTATTTTTCCAACAGGAACACTTCCAGTAAAAAAGATGTAATCCCATCGTTGTGATAGTAAATTTTTGGACACATCCACACCACCTTGAATAACTTCCACATGGTTGACATGGAATGTTTTTGCTATTATTTCAGCAATAATAGCAGATGTTTTAAGTGTTAATTCAGATGGTTTAAGTACGACTTGATTTCCTGCCGCAACTGCAGAAACCAAAGGACAAAGAGCCAACTGGAACGGATAATTCCATGGAGCAATAATTAATACTTTTCCATAGGGATCTTTGTAAATATAATCTTTGGACGGAAAATTGAGTAGCGATGGAAAAACCCTTTTTGGCTTCGCCCATTTACTCAAGTTCTTAATAGTGTCTTTTAATTCAGAAATAACATAACTGGTCTCCGTTAAGACTGCTTCAAAAGCAGGCTTTTTGAAATCATCATACAATGCTTTAATGATATCATCTTCATGGATTATAATGTTATTGAGCAGTTTTGTTAAAGTCTCTTTTCTATATTCTATATTAGTCTTATAGTTCATTATAAATAGGGGTAATTAATTTATATGCAAGTTAATTCTTAAATTTTAATAATGATTTTTTAATCAACTAAAATTATAGTGCATTCCAGATTACTTCATTAGGCACTGGGGCAATGATTGATAATGTTTCTTTAGATACCGGATGTACAAAGACTAATTTTCTAGCATGCAAATGGATGCCACCGTCAGGATTGCTTCGATCAAAACCGTACTTTAAATCTCCTTTTATAGGAGAGCCTATAGCAGAAAGTTGTGCCCTAATTTGATGGTGTCTTCCCGTATGAAGGTTAATTTCCAGCGCAAAGTAATTGTTTAATTCCTTAAAAACGGTATAGTCCAAGCTGGCTAACTTGCTGTCTGGAACTTCTTTTATATGCGCTTTTGAAGTATTGTTTTTTTCATTTCTTTTGATGAAATGGATTAACTTGTCTTGAGAGTTGGCAGGTTTATTTTTTACAATGGCCCAATAGGTTTTTTGCGTTTCCCTGTTTTTAAATAACTCATTCAAGCGAGGTAGTGCTTTACTGGTCCTGGCAAAAACTACAATTCCAGTTGTGGGTCTGTCTAAACGGTGCACCACACCAAGAAAAACTTCACCTGGTTTGTTGTATTTTTCTTTGAGATATTCTTTTACGACCTCAGATAAAGGTTTGTCTCCTGTTTTATCGCCTTGTACAATATCGCCTACTCGTTTATTAACCACAATAATATGGTTGTCTTCATGTAAGACTTGGAGATTGTTTTTGTTTGAAATTATTTTCAAAATGAATTTTATAATTTAGGTATTGTAAGAAAAGTATAATCGACTTTAAATATCAACTCCTTAAACTTAATAGTTTAAGGAGTTGATATTCTGTTTTTAATACTGTTCTTTTTCATTAGGGAAGTCACTCGATTTTACATCAGCAACATATTGACCAATAGCGGTCGTCATTCCTTCGTATAGATTCATGTATCTTCTTAAGAAACGCGGACTAAATTCATTATTCATCCCTAACATATCGTGAATTACAAGCACTTGTCCGTCAACGCCACCACCGGCACCAATTCCTATTACTGGAATCGAAATACTTTTGGCAACTTTTTCAGCTAAATGTGCTGGAATTTTTTCTAAAACTAAAGCAAAACAGCCTAGTCTTTCTAATAATTGAGCATCCTCAACTAATTTGTCTGCTTCTTCTTCTTCCTTTGCGCGAACGGTATAGGTTCCGAATTTATAGATTGATTGTGGTGTTAAACCCAAATGTCCCATTACTGGAATACCTGCATTTAATATTTTTTTAATAGATTCTTTAATTTCTTTTCCACCTTCCAGTTTTACTGCATGCCCACCACTTTCTTTCATAATTCTAATTGATGAACGCAAGGCTTCCTTTGGATCTGACTGGTAACTTCCAAAAGGTAAATCTACCACAACTAGGGCTCTTTCTATCGCTCTAACAACAGAAGAGGCATGGTATATCATTTGGTCTAAAGTAATAGGTAAAGTTGTTTCATGTCCAGCCATCACGTTTGAAGCAGAATCACCCACAAGAATCACATCAATACCGGCTGTATCCACAATTTTAGCCATGGTGTAATCATAAGCGGTAAGCATAGAGATTTTTTCTCCATTGGCTTTCATTTCAATCAATGATTTAGTGGTAATTCTTTTATAATCTTTTTTTGCGACAGACATAGTTATGTTTTTATGAATTGTAAAAGTAATAAAACAAATGATTAAGCAACAAAAAAATGGATTCGAGTTTCATCGAATCCATCTTTATAAAGTAACTTTTCAGGGAATTAGTTTTTCAAATCGGGAAATTCCAAATCTAGAGCAAATACTAAATTCGTTTTTTTTAATTCGCGAAGATCGATTCTGCTAGTTTTTGTCAATTTTAAAAATCAAGACTATCTTAAAATTTTGTCTAATACTGTAATATAGTTATCAATATTTTCAGTGTTGGTATTTATGGCCACACTGTTTTTATTGTAAGGGGCGTACATGTTGATATTATCACGGGAAAAAAGTCCGACTGTAGTCGCTTTTGATGCGCTGGCCAAATGCATAATTCCACTATCGGCACCAATAAACACTTCTGTATTTGCTATTAGAGCTCCTATTTCACGAACGTCTTTACTGTAAAATGTAGGTGCTTTAAAGCCTATTTGAGAAACATTTTCAACGGGTAGTACTTCAATGATATTGTAGTCTGAATATTCCGCTTTTAAACGATCGTAGAAAGGTGCCCACCATGACTCAGAGTAGCATTTATCTGCAGTTGCAAAAGTAAAGATGCAAATGGTCTTTTTGTTGTTTTGTACAATACTTTGCAGTGTTTTTTTTGCTTCAGCAAGTTCAGAATCGCTTAGCTTTAAGTCTAAATTAGGGATAGGACTGTTGTTTTCTTTAAATCCAAGCTTGGTTAGATAATGTCTGAAGTTGTAAACGGGATATTTTGCAATGTGTTTATAATGATTATGCTTTAATTGAATATCGTCAACATCATCGCCAAAAAATTTGTACTTTGAACTCACAAATTGAGCAGATAATCTTCCTGATGAAGAGTTTTCTACTACATTAATAACAATGTCGTAACTGTACTTTTTTAACGATAACCATCCTTTAACGTATTTAGTAAGATCCTTAAAAGGTTTTCTAGGCAGTTGAATTATTCGATTTATATTTGTGTAATTTTTAAATATAATGGGAGCTAATCCACCATTCACAAATAAATCTATTTCGCAATCAGGAAAGGTTGTAATGACTTCCTGTAATAGGGGAGTAATTAACAACTGATTTCCTAATCTTGGGTTTGGTCTACTAATTAAAATTTTTTTAAATTTCACTTTGGTCAAATCGACATTTTTATCAAATTGTGAACTCCCAACGTTTTTAGTAAGGCTACGCATTAATTTTCGTCTCAATACGTTAATGTCTTTTTTTAAACTCATGATTTATTTAAAATTTATTTTAATCTGTACTTTAATGCAAATTCCAGTTGTTTTACAATTTTCTTAACTGTTGTAAAACAGTTTTCAAAGAAACGATTTTTTTTTAAATCCTAAAGAAGTAAACCGACTCTTTAAGCAAAAAAGAAGAGTGCTCTGTTGCTGCTTGGTTTTTTAATGGCATGTCTTTTGTATTACTGCAGCGGATTGTATTAGAATAGTACAATTGAAAAAAAATCAAAAAAATGAAGTATTTTATCCTGCTGTTGCTGCTGTCTAGTTCTGTGTATTCTCAAGAACAGGTTTTTAATGTGCAGCGCTATTGTGTTGACGAGTTCCCTTTTAAGATAGGGGAATGTGACATTTCAGGAAACGAATATTCCTTTGTGTTCGTCGACAGAAAAAAGGATGATGTGGTATTCTTTTTTACCAATATGAAATTGAAATATAAAATCATCAAGGCTGTGGTCTATTCTCAAGATCCAAATTATACGCTTTATTCCTTAGAAAATGCAGAAGGTCATGTAGAGATGAAAATTAACAAACAGAACACTAAGATGGAATTCCTATATCCCAACAATCACATCTATTTAACGGTGGGTAAATCAACAAAGCTGTAATTGCTTTTTTAACCCGATAAAATTAGTTTATAATCGCAATTTCTTCTTTGGGTTGTTTTATTCGAACAGTTATTTTTTTGTACTCCCATTCTGTTCCATTTTCATAAGCAGAAATATCCATTTTACCATTTGCCTTGCTGCCTTTAACTCTAATTGTTATTGTTACAGCGGTATTATCATTTGTATATTTTGTATCTCCTTCTAGAATGACTAACTTATCAATAGGTTCGATTGCTCCAAGGACTTCTTTTACTCTTAGGTTTGCATTACCTTTTTGAATAGCTTTATTATAAAGTGAATTGTCAGAATAAGCTTGAGCAAAATCAGTCACAGTACCGTTAATAGTTCTTGTTACAAGCAGGGCGGTGGCAATTGTAATAATACAAGTTGGTAAAAACCATTTCCAATTTGTTTTCCACCACCTTGTTGTAGTAATTAATTCGTTATCCATTATTACTGAATTTGTTTTATTTGAGTAAACAGGTTCTGTTGTGCTAATTTAACGGTTTTTTTATATTGAAGATTTGGGGCTTGAATAAGTTGAAGCGTCATGTTCATACAAAATACCCTAGCCCCGGTAGAAGCGGCATCCTTTATAACTGCCCTTTTCGGCAGGTGTAAAGATATAGCGTATAACGGGAAATAGCTCTTAAAAAAGAAACCACCCTCTTATTTTGCGATAAAAGGATGGTCTTTATATTTTAGGATAATTTAATTATTATGCAGTTGTAGGATAGTATTTTTTTCTAAACCAAAAAGCAACATTCACTAAGGCTATCAATGCGGGGACTTCGACTAACGGGCCTATGACACCGGCAAAAGCTTGTCCGCTATTAATTCCAAAGACACCTATGGCAACTGCGATTGCTAATTCGAAATTGTTTCCTGTTGCTGTAAATGCAATAGCAGTACTTTTAGAATAGTCGGCACCAAAGTATTTACCAACCATGAAGCTCAAAACAAACATCAAAGTGAAGTATATAACTAGTGGAATGGCGATTCGAACCACATCCATCGGTATCTGAACAATCAATTCTCCTTTTAAGCTAAACATAATCACAATCGTGAATAATAAAGCGATAAGGGTAATTGGGGAGATAAAAGGCACGTATTTATTCTGGAACCAGTCTTCGCCTTTTAAATAGATTAAAGCATATCGACTGATGATTCCTAGTGCAAATGGAATTCCTAAATAAATACCAACGCTTTCTGCAATTTGGCCAATACTGATGTTGACCTCAAAACCGGTATAGCCAAAGTAGGGTGGAAGTACCGTAATAAAAATATAAGCATAAACACTATAAAGCAATACTTGAAAAATACTGTTTAAGGCAATTAATCCCGCTGCATATTCTCTGTCTCCGTCAGCAAGGTCGTTCCAAACTACAACCATTGCTATGCAGCGAGCAAGTCCTATAAGGATAACGCCAATCATGTATTCAGGATAGCCATTCAGGAAAATGAGCGCTAGGGCAAACATTAAGATTGGGCCTAGGACCCAATTCAAGAATAAGGAAGCACCTAATACTTTTGTGTTTTTAAATACTTCTCCCATTTGTTCGTATTTTACTTTTGCCAATGGTGGATACATCATCAGGATAAGTCCAATTGCCAAGGGAATATTAGTGGTTCCGCTGGAAAACGAATTGATAAAGTCTCCACTGGAAGGGAAAAAATTCCCAATGGCAACTCCTATTGCCATGGCAAGGAATATCCATAGGGTTAAATAACTATCGAGAAAGCCAAGTTTTTTTCTGTTCACTGCAGGAGCGCAATTAGTTGCAGACATATTATTTTTTTATTTGTGAGAATACGTAGAAAAGTTCCGTTGCGATTTGGATGCTCCTTTCTTTGTATTTTTCTTCTTGTTGAGGTGTGTTGTCAAATGCCTTTGGGTCTTCAAAAGTAATTGGGATTCGTTTCTCAGCACCAGCAATAAACGGGCAGCCACCATCTGCTTGTGAGCAGGTCAGTATCGCCGCAAAGGCGGATTGCGGGTTAAAACTGTCGTCATAAGTTTTAGAAAACCCAATAATAGGATGTTCATTCTCACTATACTTGATACTGTAAACGGGGTTTTTACCTTCAGAAAGGGGTTTCACCTGGAATCCTGCTTGTTCTAATGTTTTGGCTGCCATAGGGAATACTGCCGTAGCTTCTGTCCCGCCTGAATAGCAAAATACATTTTTCACATTGAAATGTGCTGCAGCTGTTTGCGCCCAAACTTGCGATAAATGACTTCTCCTTGAATTGTGTGTACAAATAAAGTTAAGTCGGACTTCTTTTTCCTTACTCACTTTCTCTTGGATAAAGTCAATAAGAGGTAATAGTACCGTTTTACGTTCGGGAGAAATAGTTTCGAATTTAAAAAAACGAATTTCATTTTCTATCGAAGTGAATAGGCTGGTCTTTAATTGAGACATATAAAAAGCAGGTTTTAATTAACAACAACCTCCTCCTGGAGTACAACTGTTCGTTTGAGTTGGTATTTCAGAGAGTTTTGTTTTTTGTTTTTCCTGCGGAATTCCGCATGCGTCCTCTGCTAGGCAGGCAGTTTTTTTGTTCAATAATGTAAAATCCTTTCCGTTGAATCCTAAGTCGTATTTACCAATAGTTTCTGCTTGATACTCGACCTCTATTTCATAGTCTTCAATTCCTAAAACTTTTTCAGATAGTGTAATGATATCCAATAGTTTCTTTGGTTTTAAACGGTGCTCAAAATCGTTAGCATCCCACAACTGGAAGTTCACCACGGTTTCGTTTCTTACTTTTCCACCACAGTCAATGAAATTTTTGGTGATCAAACCTACTTCAGTGACGTGAAAATGTTCTGGAACATAAGTGCCGTTTGGCAATTGAAAAGT
Source organism: Flavobacterium sp. Arc3 (assembly GCF_041431375.1). Classification (NCBI taxonomy): domain Bacteria; kingdom Pseudomonadati; phylum Bacteroidota; class Flavobacteriia; order Flavobacteriales; family Flavobacteriaceae; genus Flavobacterium; species Flavobacterium sp. Arc3. The sequence continues at coordinate 229,571 of NZ_JASMRI010000003.1, forward strand.
AACATTTTCTAAAGTGCTTAGCTGTTTTTTAATTTCTGATAACTTCATTTTTTTATAATTTAAAAATTAACAACATTGATTTTTTTTGCTTTCTAAATACGTGTTTACTTGCTGGAAAAAACCGCGTATTTTAGAGAAGCCTTCTTCGTCTAGGCAATAGCAAATAGCATTTCCTTCAAAACTTCCTTTGATGAGTCCGGCGTTTTTTAATTCCTTTAAGTGTTGCGATACGGTGGGTTGTGCCAGAGGCAATTCATTTACGATGTCTCCGCAAACACAGCTATTTACTTTTATCAGATGCTGAATGATGGCAATGCGAGCGGGATGGCCAATTGCTTTAGCTAAGATAGCTAGCTCATTTTGCTCTTCTGTAAAATGTTCTGTTTTAGTAATTCCCATCGTTATATATTTATATTGCAATATTACGATAAGTAATAGTGACAAGCAAATTTAGAGTAATTATTTTTTTACACAAAAAGAGTACTTGGAGGTGCTTTTTTTGTGTTGAAACAGTCAGGTTTTGGTCCTGTTTTAATTGATTACTGAGTACTATAACTCAAACGTGGCTTTTGGAATGGCATGGAACCCTACAGATTTTACTTTATTTTCGATATCCGTTAATGAAACTATTTGTTTAGTATGTACCGTAAATTCTCTTGGGAAAATTTCAATATTAACGATTACATCATTAATTCCCTCCAATTCTAATAGGCTATTTTTAATTTCTATTAAATCTTTTTCTTCCATAGCATTTGTTCCAAAAATTTTACCGTGATTTCCTGGGATAATATTTTGTGATAGTAAACTCATGTTTTTTGTTGTTTTAAGATTAGTATAATAAAAGCACGTGAAAACGAACTTTTTTGGCTGTTTAAAATTAGTGATTTATTAGGTATAAACTATAAAAATAAGTCTGCTATTTTTAATTGTGCATGACTGTGAAAATTGGAGTAGTTTGTAACTATTCAATTAGCAACAAATAGACTTTAAGTGTAGCAGGTTAATTATCCGTTACTATTTAAAGAAAAATAGAACAGCTGTTTTATTAAAAAATGATTAACTTAGTATATTAAATAATAATAAGTTTAAACCTTAATAAAGATGGAAAATAAAGATAATAAACCAAGCTCTAAATCTCTAAAAATGGAAGAAACAGATCAAGAAAAAAATCTTGAATCTTTAAACTATCCGCCAAGTGAAGATATCTATAATAAGGGACATAAAGAGGGTGATATAAATCCTGCTGATATCACCAAAAAGAAAATACCAGTTGAAATAAATAACGAAAGAGAATTAAACGAGAAAAGTTTTGAGGAAGATATGTCAGGTAGTGATTTAGATGTTCCTGGTTCAGAGTTAGACGATGCACAAGAAAAGATAGGAAGTGAGGACGAAGAAAATAACTATTACAGCATTGGTGGTGATAATCATAATGATTTAGATGAAGACAATGGATAATTAATTAAAAGTCAAAATAGCTTGTGGAACCTTAGTCCTTAATATTGACTTATTACATTGACACACATAAAACTAAACGTCAGTTGCTGATACTAATGAATATTATTGTAGGTGTACAATGCAAAAAGTACTAATAGAAAAGTGATCACAACTAAATTAATAATGATAATCACACTGCTTTTGACTAAGGAGACTACAAATTTGTCTCCGTAAAAACGACGGTGCGCTGGAAAGAAATAGTAGATCATCCAAAATATCCCTAGCGACTTTAAACTAAAGTGAGCCCATTCCATAACTTGGTTTTTTTCAAATAAAGGAAAGATTTTATCGGTATAAAATAGGGTTAGTACTAGTAAGAGTAAAAACGAAAAATAATGCAAGGTAAAGATACCACTATCATAATAATACCATTTTTTCTTGTCATGAAAAAGCCATAAAAAAAAGGCGAAAACTGGCATATACATAAACAACAAAGTTGGTAAATTATGTACAAATGAATCAGTGAACTTTTCAATAATTTGTTCGTTTGTATTTTCTTCTTTTACGGTCAGCCACTTTTTAAGAAACCAATATTCTGTATCGCTTACTTGTGCCTTTTTACTACCATGTTTCTGAATAGAATCTAATTCGATGATGGATTTATATCCAAAATCAGCCACTTCTTTTTTAGGAACCGAAGGACTGGGCTGGTTGTGGTTTATTTTATCAATTTTATCTGTTTGCTGTAGTATTTTTTTTATGGTATCATTATTCTGCTGCGATAATATTCCAACTTTTGTTAATCCATCCACACTTTTCTCTTCTATATGTAAAGAGTCAATTGTAGGGATGATTATTTGTTCGTGTTTTATTACAGTTGTGGTTATTTCTTTTTCCGTATTATTAGGAAACAAAGAGATCATTAAAAAAGTCACAAAACTAATAAAAATATAAAGTCTTATGGGATTCAAATAAGACAAACGCTTTCCGGCCATATATGCTTTAGTTAAAGCGGCGGGTTTAAAAAACAAATTAAATATTGTTTTCCAAAACGAATTGTCATAATGTGTTAAGTCTTCAAAAAAATGAATAAAGATATGGTGAAAAGTCTTGCGACTCACGGTGTTTTCCTGTCCGCAATTTGGACAATACCGTTGATCGACAGCATGATTGCAATTGAGGCAGATTTTATCTAGACGTATTTTTTCTTTTGACATGGGCAATTAGTAGGAATCAATTCCAAGTTGTAAAGTTATTAAACTTTTAAAACGTATTTTTATTAATTTCACAAGATTTAACATACTGTTATTTTTTATAAATAGTCTACCTATTCTGTCGCACATTCCTCATGAAAGTGCATTGTTGAAGGTGATGTTTTGGATCTTAAGAGATAATGCAAAAGTAGATTTTTAATCCATAAATATAATATCTTAATTTTTATCAATGTTTTATTCTAAATCGCAAGTGATATGTCTCTAGAAAAAAACACATCGAAAACTTACTTTTAGTTCTAAACTAGAGCCAAGAAGGGGTATTGCAAAGTCAAAAGAGAAGTTGGTCTTTGTGGTGCAAAAACATGATTTATCAATTTTGCATTATGATTTCCGTTTAAAAATGAACGGTGTATTGAAAATTTGGGCTGTAGCCAAAGGATTGTCGATGAATCAGTCTGATAAAAGAGTAGCGATTAGGGTAGGAGATCATGGAGCAAGTCGAAAACCTATGAAGTAGCAAAATTTAGGCATAAATATCAGTTAGTCTAAAAAGAAAAACTCATTGTTTCTCACGCCTCTAATGCGGGGCTAAAAAATCATCCTTACGATTACAATGATTTTGTGGGCGGGATCTCAAAGTAAATTATGGAGTTGGTAAAGTGATAGTATGTGATAGAGGAACGTATTGGCTGACTGGTACTCCTGAGGAAGGCTAGATAGAAAGCATTTTTATACCTGATATTGAAAAAGTGCGCTGTCTATTATTCTGAAAGGACTTAAACTGTAGGCAAATTTACATTAGTAAAACTAAGGAAACATAGGATAATGCCTGGCTTTTAATAAAAAAACGAAGGCTATCCAAGTTATAACAATGTAGTGATACAAGATAATACGGTGTTGTCACATATTATGTTAGAGGATTTTTAAAAAGAGCGGATAGAATAGTAACACATTAATTATTCTGAATCTTAAAAAATAAAGCCTGCAACAAAAAAGTAGTTTGTTGCAGGTTTTATTTTTATTATTTGGCGTTGTATTTTATAGAGTTCGCGCTTTGTACATATGAGTTTTACTTCATTTTTTTAAGGGTTAATCATTATAAACATTTGAGCCATGCTCATGAATATCTAAACCATCAATTTCTTCTTCTTTACTAACTCTTAATCCCATAGTTTTCTTTAGAATAAAAAGAACTATAAAGGAAGCAGCCATTGCCCATGCCGCTATTGAGAACACTCCGATAGCCTGAATACCTAGTTTTTCAAATCCACCACCGTAAAGTAAACCACCATCAGTAGCAAAAACACCTACTAATAAAGTACCTAAGGCGCCGCATACACCGTGTACAGAAATAGCTCCAACTGGATCGTCAATTTTTAGTTTTTTGTCAATAAATTCAATTGAGAATACAACCGTTCCACCACAAATAAGTCCGATAAAGAATGCTCCCATTGGGTTTACAACAGCACAACCAGCGGTAACACCCACAAGTCCAGCCAATACTCCGTTTAGAGTCATAGAGATATCTGGTTTTTTATACACAGCCCAAGTCAAGAACATAGCAGCCAATGCACCAGAAGCTCCTGCAAGATTTGTTGTGATAAAAATAGCAGCTACTTTCAAAGCATTGTCACCAGAAATTGCTAATTGTGACCCTGGATTAAAACCAAACCATCCAAACCATAAAATAAATACCCCTAATGCTCCTATCGTTAGATTGTGTCCAGGTATTGCGTTTACGGTTCCGTCAGCATTATATTTTCCAATTCTAGGTCCTACTAAAGCAGCAGCAACTAATGATGCCCAACCACCAACTGAGTGTACAACAGTTGAACCGGCAAAATCAGTAAAGCCCATTTGTGCTAACCATCCGCCTCCATTCCAAACCCAACTACCAGAAATTGGATAAATAACTAAAGTCATTAATAAGGAGAAGATTAAATAGGTAGTGAATTTTGTTCGTTCAGCAATAGCACCAGAAACGATGGTTGCAGCCGTTGCGGCAAATACAGTTTGAAAAAACAAACTATGCATGTCTGCAGCAGTATCAAAAAACCAACTTGGAGTTCCTATCACAGAATGTATTGATTCTCCATACATTAATGAGTATCCTATTGCCCAGAAAGCGACACTACCAATACAAAAATCCATTAAGTTTTTCATTATTATATTCCCTGTGTTCTTTGATCTGGTAAATCCAGCTTCTACAAGCGTAAAACCTGCTTGCATAAAAAACACTAAAATTCCGCAGATTAACACCCACATTAAGTCTAATACAGCATTCGTATCCATAGTATATTTTTTTATTAGTTAGTTATAGAGGTTGGTTAGTTAAGAGCGTCTGATCCCTTTTCTTTTGTTCTGATTCTATAAGTTTCTTGAATTTCAGAAACAAATATTTTTCCATCGCCAACCATTCCTGATGATGCCGCTTCTAAAATCGCACCAATCGTTTTCTCTAAAAATTGATCTGAAACGACCACGGAAATATATCTTCGTTGAATGTCTGTGGTACTATAGGTTATTCCTCTGTATACATGCCCTTCTTTTTCATTACCCACTCCAGTAACATCCCAATAGGTAAAGAAATTGACTTCGATTTTGTGTAAAGCTTCTTTAACTTCATCAAATTTTGATTTTCGAATAACTGCTTCGATTTTTTTCATTAGATAAATAATTTAGTTAATATTGATTAATTGGTTTTGGTTGTTATTTTGTTCTTGATCCAACGTTTTAAATAGCTTAAATTAATTCGTTGTTGATACTATTTTCAGTCATTGATTTTGACGAATTTATTAACTTTTCTTTAAGAGAAGAAAGATTAATAAATGTTTTTGATCCATATTTGAAAGAATTATCAATTACAAAAAATGGCTTCCTGATTTTAGTTATTCGGTATTTTTAGACTGAAATATCGAAATATTCATAATTGATATTTTTAACAATACCCCCTATTTTTTACGGGGCGTATGTTTTATTTTTATAAAATATACTATTTTAAAGCTTTTTAAAGGACAGTATATTTTTTTAAATGAGTACATTTAGTGAGTAATTTTTTAATTGTAATTTTTAGGAATTGTGACTTCTGGTGTATTTTTAGGTGTGAAGATATCGTGTTGTTTAAATTTTAATGCAAAAAGAAACAGCCTTTAATCCTGATTAGGATAAAGGCTGTTTCTTGATTATGATTTAAAAATAGCAGTACAGGAAGTTACTAAAAGTTGAGAATTGGATTAGTGTATTTTTTCAAGTTCCAGATATTTCATACTCATTTCATCTTCAAGTTTTTCAATTTCATTCCGCCAAAAAACAATTTTATTTGCTATTGAGCTAATTTCGTCCTCGCGTTCGCCATTTGTTCTTAAAAAATGAAATTCTCGGGCATCATTTAATTCGTTTTTGGAATTGTTTAAATTGGAATGTGTGACCGTAAGTAAATTTTTAATGGATGAAAGCCGATTATTGATGGCTAGCTTTCTTTCTTTTCCAATCCTTTCCGATTCTATTTTCTCTTGTTCAGCAATAAAGTTCTTCTGATCTTCAATTTCTTTTTCCTGTATTTTATACTGATGGTTGTTGTATTCAGTTTGGTTGTTTCTCTCCTCTAATTTTAAAGTTCTACTGGATCAAGTCGAAAACCTGTGGAGCGATAAAAATTAGGCATAAATATTAGTTAGCCTAAAAAGAAAGAATTCC
>NZ_JASMRI010000040.1:0-22243 GCF_041431375.1 Flavobacterium sp. Arc3
GGGTGGTCAGTTTACTCCGGAACTGGTGGTCAATTTGCACTGGAATTGGGTGGTCAATTTGACCGGTTTTTCCACTAGTCAGAAAGAAAAAAAATGTGTGAGATATCTTGCCAATGAAATGTCGAAAGCAGAGCGGTCTGTATTTGAAATTGAATTGTCTTTAGATCACGATCTACTTGCTAATTTTGAAAATTTTAAATCAATCTGGATTAGTTATCCCAATAGTGATTTCTCCAAAGCAACTAATTCCTTTGGACAAATCATTAAAAAGTATAACAAACCAGAAAAGGAAAAATCGGTAAAGGGTTCATTTAATTATAAGGTGCTTCTTTCTACTTCTTTACTTTTTGTCTTTTGCACGATTTTTTATTTTGTTGCAATACCAAATTCAGAATATACCAATCATAAAATTGCTTCTAAAGGAGAGCGACTCACTTTTACGCTACCAGATAGCAGCACCGTTATTTTAAACTCGGGAAGTGAGGTTAAATACTCTAGTGATTTTGGAAAACAGAGAAATATTTGGTTAAAAGGAGAAGCTTTCTTCAAAGTTACAAAGAATATTAATTCCCCTTTTAATGTCCATACTACTGATTTTGATGTGAAAGTTTTAGGAACAGAATTTAATGTTAATAGCAGTGTACTTAACCAAACAATTTCATTAGTAAAGGGGAAGGTAAACGTATTACTGAAAGAAAGTAAGGATGAAATTAACCTAATGCCAAATGAAGAATTGGTTTGGAATGCCAAAAAAAAGTGTGTCATCAAAAGAAATTTTGATGTCAATAAAATTTTAGCTTGGAAAGATAATATACTTCTACTCGACGATGTGAAAATTGAAGATGCTCTTGCTAAAATTAATCAATTCTATGGGGTGAATTTTGTAATTAAGGATGCTGTAATTGCAAATAGGCATATCAAAGGGGCTTTCAAGAATCAGTCTATTGATGAATTTATAACTTCTCTAGAATTTATTTTAGATGTGAGTATAACAAAAACTAGTCAAAACAACTTCGAAATAGCAAAATACCATGAAAATTAACCAAGTAAAAATGGGCAATAGTGATTGCTTTTCGGATGATTATTTATTTCAGCAAATTCGAAATGGTCAATACGAAGCCATGGAACTTTTCTTCAATAGATATTATACTCCTTTGTGTCGTTTTGGATTGAGTTATGAATCTAATTCTTGTCTTGTAGAAGAAAAAGTAGCTGATATTTTTATTCAGTTGTGGAACAATAGAAATCTTCTTGATAAAATTAAAAATCCTAAATCTTATATCTATGTAGTAGTAAAAAACAGTTTAAAAACAGTACGGAAATCAGAGCAGTTTCATCAACAAATTGATGAAAGTAAAACTAATAATACAATGTTTTCTCCCAGTAGAGAGCAGGAGATTATTGAAAATGAACAAAAGGAAATTAATACCAATTTGATACGTGAAATATTAGATGTTATCCCTAAAAAGTCACGGCAAGCTTTTGAACTCAGTAGAATAGACGGATTAAAATATAAAGAAATTTCAATAATTCTAAACGTCACTCCTAAAACGGTTGAAAATCATATAGCTATTGCACTCAAATATATTAGTAAGGCTTTGGACTCTCATAAAAAAGATAGAGTTATTTAACTCTGTTTAATAATTAGTAGAAAACTAACTTTTTTAAAATCAGGTTTAGTTTGTTAAAAACAACATTAAGTAATCACAGATAAAATGAAACAAAAAATTATTCTAACCTTATCATTATGTTTTCAGTTGGGTATTGGGACTATTTATTCTAATACTCCAATAATAAATGAAACCGTAGAAAATATAGCTGTAAACGAGAAAATTAATTTGAATCTAAAAGATGTTTCCATAAAACAAATTTTTTCTCTAATAGAGCAGCAAATTGACAAAAAGTTCATTTATAGGTCAGACCAGAAATTTCTTCAAGAAAAAATTTCTATTACGACGAGTAATCAGGATTTAAATCAAGTATTAGCTGTTTTAAAAACCAAGGTGAGTCTTGATTTTAAGATAACTAAAAATGGGATTTTAGTAAAAGAACTTGGTAATTCAAGTCAGAATAAGACTCAAGAAAACAGAAAAATTATTGGAGTAGTTTTAGATAATTCTAATTTGCCTATTCCTGGAGCATCTGTTTTTGTAGCAGGAACTGCAATAGCAACCACTACTGATTTTGATGGGAAATTTATGATTAATGTCCCTGAAAACACAAGCAGTTTATCTTTTAGTTATATGGGGTTTGAGACTAAAGTAATCAATATTGAGAATAAAACCGAAGTTAAAGTAATTCTTTCTGAATCAACTTCTCAGTTAGACGAAGTTGTAGTTGTGGGTTATGGTACAGAACAAAGAAGAAATGTTACCGCTTCTATTTCTACTGTAAAAATGAAAGATATTAAATCACAACCAAAGGCTAATGTAGTTGAAATGCTTGAAGGTCGCTTGCCTGGTGTTCAAATCATGAGTGATAACAGCCCAGGAGGAGGTTCTTCTATTAGGGTGAGAGGTTTCAGTACCATTAACAATAATGATCCATTAGTAATTATAGATGGGGTTCCGGCTTCAAATGGATTAAATGGTATCAATCCATCTGATATAGAAACTCTTCAAGTATTAAAGGATGCTGCTTCTTCTTCTATTTATGGTTCTCGTGCTGCTAACGGAGTTGTCGTAATAACGACAAAAAAAGGTGGGAAAAATGGAAAAACTGAAATACAATTTGATGGGTATTCCGGTGTTCAATCGTCCTTTAACTTACCTAATATGCTTAATGCGCAACAATATGGTGATCTACTTTGGCAAGCCACAAAAAATGATGGAAAAGTACCAGCAAGTGGGATCTATGGAAGCAATCCTAATTCACCAACAATTCCTGAGTATCTTAATTCTAGTAATACTATTCCCAGTGATGATGTAAAATGGATTAATGAAATTATGCAGCCCGCCTCTGTTCATTCATATAATTTATCGCTGTCAAAAGGGGATGAAAAAGGCCAACACGCTTTCTCTCTTGGCTATTTTAATCAGGAAGGAATTATAAAGCATACCGGTTTTGAACGTTTTTCGGCTCGATTTAATTCCAGTTATACCATTAAAGACTTTTTGACTATTGGTGAAAACTTTACGTCTTCGTATACTGAGCAAGTAGCAACAGGAACCAATAGCGCTTTGGGAAGCATCGTTTATGATGCATTGCAGTTCCCTTCTATTGTTCCCGTTTATGATAATAATGGAGATTTTGCTGGAAATCCACTCAATGATATTGCAAATCCACTTGGGAATTTAACTCGTGCCAAAGACAATAAGCAAAAACGAATTCAAGCCTTAGGGAATGTATTTGTTAGTGCTAAGATCAGTGATTTCACTGTTAAAACCTCTTTAGGATTGGATTTTGAGAATTATAATTACAGAGGTTTTTCACCTGTTTACAATGAAATCCTTTCGCAAAATGTGAAAAACTCATTAACCACTAACAATAGTTTTAATTATCAATTAACAATATCAAATACTTTAAATTATAAGAAACAGATTGGTAGTCATAATCTAGACGTTCTTTTGGGTCAAGAAGCTATTAAGTATTATTACGAAGGGTTTGGAGCTTCTCGTCAAAACTTCCTTTATGAAGATCCAAATTTCAGGTATTTAAGTTATGGTACCGAAAATCAATTAAACACAGGTACTGCAAACGAGTGGGCTTTGAATTCTTATTTTGGTAGAGTAAATTATAATTTTAATCAAAAATATCTATTAAGTGCTACAGTAAGAAGGGATGGAACTTCAAGATTGGCCAATAACAATTGGGGAACTTTTCCAGCAGTTTCGGGAGGTTGGAGAATAGACAAGGAGGATTTCTTTGATTTTGGAGATAAATTCAGCTCGTTTTTACTGCGTGCTAGTTGGGGACAAACCGGAAATCAACAGCTACCTTCTTATTCTACTGTAGATAGCTATTTTAATAACAATAATTATTCTGATTATGCCATTGGTGGCGGTCAAAATGTGACGGAAACAGGATTAACACAAACACGCGTTTCTAATGCTGATTTATCTTGGGAAACAACTACTCAGAGAACAATTGGAGTTGATCTCGGTTTTTTTAATGATAAATTAAATGTTACGGCAGAATATTACAATAAGGAGACTAATGATATTCTTGTTTATAATGTGGTTCCATTGACCTATGGAGGGACTAATGATGGACAATGGATTAATGATGGGCAAATGAAAAATCATGGTTTTGAACTAGATTTAAATTTTGCAGATAAAATAAGTGATTTCTCCTATGACCTTGCTTTGAATTTGACGGGTTATAAAAATGAATTGACAGCTTTAAATAGTGTGGCTTATTTAGGGATTCCTAGTTCTTCTTTACATACGGTTAATTTTGATCAGGAAATATCTAGAAGTGCAGTTGGAGAACCTATAGGATCCTTTTATGGATATGTTTCTGAAGGTTTATTTCAAAGTCAACAAGAAGTTTTAGATTATGGTTTGCAACCTAACGCACAAGCTGGAGACCTTAAGTTTAAAGATGTCAACGGTGATGGAGTAATTGATAGTAAAGACAGGACTTTTATTGGTTCTCCACACCCTGATTTGATGCTAGGTTTTAATATCAACCTTAAATACAAACAGTTTGATTTAGGAATGTTTTTTAACGGAAGTTTTGGAAATGATATCTATAATCTAACCAAGTACAAAACCCATTTTTTCAATCAAGCAGCCTACAATAAAGATGCTGCTTTATTAGATGCTTGGACGGTTGATAATCCAAATTCTACTATTCCAAGATTGTCACTAGACGATAGAAACAACAACATTCGTGCTTCTTCCTATTATGTTGAAGACGGTTCTTATTTCAAATTAAATAATTTACAATTAGGCTATACTTTTCCTTCGCAAGCTTTAGCCGGAATGAAATTGCGTTTATATGGACAGGCTAGTAATGTTTTTACTATAACTAAATATAGTGGTATGACCCCTCAAATAGGTCTTCAAAGTTATTCTTCAAGTAATAGAAACCTTGATATAGGTATTGATAGAGGAATTTACCCCCCTTCAAGAACGTTTACTTTTGGTTGTAATTTAAACTTTTAAATTTAAAAATGATGCGAATAAAAAACACAATAAAAACAGTTTTCCTATTGGCTTTAGGCCTTCAGATGAGTTCATGTTCTAATGATTTTTTAGAGGAAGTTACCTACGGTGAAGTTGATCCTTCTGAAATGACAAAGCCTGCAAATGTAGAACGTGCCATAATATCGGCCTATAGTGTTCTTAACGGTCAAATAGATGGGGCTAGTAATGCTTATAATTCTCCCGACTCTAATTTTAGTTTTGGAGACATAACTTCTGATGATAGTTATAAAGGTGGTGGTGGAACAGGTGATCAGAATAACATTCACCAAATGGAGATTTACAATGAAAATGCAACTACGGTAGATATTGAACGCAAATGGATGGCGCTTTATGAAGGTGTAAAGCGTTCTAATGAAGCCATGCGATTGTTAAACGCTTCGACTGATTTTGAAGCTTCTTTAAAAGTGAAGAGAATCGCTGAATTACGTTTTTTGAGAGGTCACTTTTATTTTGAATTAAAAAAGATATACAATCAGATTCCCTATATCGATGAAACGGCTACAACCGTTGCTGACTATGCAAAATCAAATACGACCTTTACTTCAGATGAGATTTGGACAAAAATTGAAACTGATTTTCAGGAAGCTTATGCCAATCTTCCAGAGACGCAAAGTGAACTGGGACGACCAACTAAAATAGCAGCTAAAGCTTATTTGGCAAAATGTTATTTATTTGAAAGTAAATGGCAACTGGCTTATGACGCTACTACTGAAATAATGAGTAGTAATTATGGTTTATTGACGGATTTTCAGCAAGTATTTTTACCAGAGAATGATAATAATAAGGAAATTATTTTTGCAGTTCAACATTCGGTAAATGATGGACAGCCTAATAATTATAATGGGAGTATCGGCGATAGATTGACTGCTCCAGGAGGCCCATTTTATTCCCAATATGGTTTTCACCGTCCTTCTCAGAATCTAGTGAACGCTTTTAAAACAGATGCCTCAGGTTTACCCTTAGAAAATAATGTAAACGTTGTTGCTAGTGATAATGTAGATCCCCGATTGGACATTACCGTTGGACGTCCCGGAATACCTTACAAAGATTTGGGTGTTCTGTATCAGGAAACTTGGGCTAGAGATTTGGCAACTTATGGCGCCTTTTCTCCAAAGAAACGTATAGTTTCAGCAAAGTCACCTTATTATGTTACGGTTTGGCCATACGTAAATGCGTTAAATTATTACATTATCCGTTATGCGGAGGTTGTTTTATGGAGGGCAGAGGCAGCAGTAGAAATAGGGAAATTAGAAGAAGCGAGAACGTTAGTAAATCAAATTCGAAATCGCGCAGCTAATACTGCCTTTGTAAAAACTTTAGACGGAAGTGTCAATGCTGCTAACTATACTATAGCGCCGTACAGCACAGTATGGACAAGTAAAGTTTTGGCTAAAACTGCAGTACATTTAGAAACTCGTTTGGAAACAGCAATGGAAGGGCATCGCTTCTTTAACCTAGTTCGATGGGGAGAGGCAGATACTGTTTTAAATGCGTATCTTTTGATTGAAAAAACTAGGAGAACACACCTAACTAATGCCGTGTTTGTCAAAGGTAAAAACGAATATTTTCCAATACCACAAAGGTATATTGATGGATTACCTATAGGAATGGTTACTCAGAATAATGGTTATTAAAAATTAAATAAAATTAGGCAATCTTATCGATTGCCTAATTTTTATATAAAAAAGATGAAAAAACTAATTTACATATTAATTACGCTTGCATGTATTTCAGGCTATAGCCAAGAAGGCAAAGAATTTGATTTGAAGTACAAATCATCTAAATCATCTTCGCTGGTACAGGATAAGAATTTTTATTTGCTGACAGCCATTCAAAACGATAAAGCAGTTAGTCAACTTCTAGAAAACAATAGTGTTTTAAAAAGCATTTTTAATAAACAGCAACAAGAAATTGGTTCCAAGCTGAACTCTTGCAAAGACAGCCTTTCCTGCTTGATTAGTGGCTATCAATTTAAAGAAAAAGAACTCAAAAGTATTGAAAAAGAACTTCAGCTTTTGATGAAAAGTAAAATGGAACTACAAGATTTTGTAAAAAATAATTTGCGTTCTTCTGGGAAATATGAAAATTTTAAAAACGATACCGATACCGAATTACTGTTAAAAGCGTGGCAAGTTTGTGCTCAAGGAATGAATCGGATTATGAAGGTCTATGGTATTGGAGAAGCGCCTCAGTATGCTACAATAGATTCTGTTTCTTATGATGTAAAGTCTAAATTTTATAAAGGATCTGTTTTTATGTGGTCTGATATGCTTCACAATAAAAAACCTAAATTGAACACTTTATTTTTTCAAGAAAGTCTAGATTTCAGTTTGTCTCTTTTATACATGAGCCATCGAGATGAGGTGGCGCGCTACGAACCGCTAGAGGAAAAGGAGAACAAAAAAGCACTTGACCATATAAAGCAAATAAATTTTAATGCTTTTGATTATGCTTCTATTTTAATTTTGGGAAATGGACCAGAGAATTATCAAGACCGATTGTCCTCCGTTGGAAAATTAAACATACAATTAGGATTATTAGAATATGAAGCTAAGAAAGCCCCATTAATTATTGTTTCAGGAGGTCATGCTCATCCTTTTAGAGCATCGTATTGTGAGGCTATTGAAATGAAAAAAGAATTGATGGATGTGTATCATATTCCCGAAGAAAACATTCTTATTGATCCTTTTGCAAGGCACACCACAACTAATTTACGTAATGCTAGTAGAATGATGTTTGCTTATCAAATACCAACTGATAAAAAAAGTATTGTAATTACGAATGTAAGTCATAGTGATTATGTAGGAAGCCCCAATTTTAATACGCGTTGTATAGAAGAATTAGGCTATTTACCTGCCATTATTCTAAAAAGACTTAATTCGACTGCAATAGAGTTTTTGCCAAAAATAGAATCTTTGCATCAAAACCCAATCGATCCTTTAGATCCGTAAATTTATCAGATGAAAAAAATACTCGTTTTAGGTCTTGCAATCTTTGCAGTAGCTTGCCAATCTTTACAAAAAAATGACGCCAAATTAGCATCACCAGTTGAAAAGGTGAATGTGTTTTTAGGTACATCAGGAGATCATGGACAAATGTCACCTTCAGCATCTTCACCTTTTAATATGATGAGTATTGGTCCCCAAACTTATCCTCATATTCATTCTGGATACGAGCATTTGGCCAAGGAATTTTTGGGATTTACCCATAGCCGTATCGAAGGAGTAGGCTGTATGGGAACTGGAGGAAATCTACTTATTAAACCTATTTTTGATGGAGATGTGAGCACGGCATTAATCAAAAAACAAGAATCAGCATCCCCAGGTTTTTATGGAGTAACATTTGAGAATGGGATTAAAGCCCAAATGAGTGTAAAACATAATTTTGGAATTCATCATTATGAATTTCCGAGAAAAGGGGCAGAGCTTTTTATTGATTTGTCCCATGCTTTTGTTAATCGATTTGTTGCTGAAGAGCATGAAGTTGATAGCAATACTATAAGTGGCTGGATTGATACTCAAACCACTTGTGATAAGGGAATATATCGTATTTATTATATTCTGGAGTTCTCAAATTTAGCTACTATAAAGCCATTTAAGGAACATAAGTACCTTATTTCGGGTCTTACAGACGCTACCGAAATGGAAGTTCGAGTTGGTTTTTCCTCCGTTAGTACGGCTTACGCCAAAGCTAGAATAGAGGTGATGCCCTTGGAAGAGTTAAAGGCGCAAACAACGGAAAAATGGAATCATTTTTTAAATAGAATAGAAGTAACTGGCGAAAAAGATAGAGAAGATTTATTCTACTCGCTTTTATACCGAGGATTACAAGCACCATTTTTAGTTTCGGAATCGGATGGAAGCTACAAAGCCATTGACGGTTCGATTCAAAAATCGAGGAGTCCGATATACAACGGTTGGGCCATTTGGGATAATTATCGAGAGCAATTACCCATGCTTTCATTGGCTTATCCAGAACGTTTTGGCCCCATCGTGAAGTCTATTGCTAATTTATATCCGTATGGGAAGAATAATTGGGCTACGAAACACGAATCCTCGCCTACAGTGCGCACGGAACATGCGATTGTAGTTTTATTGGATGGATATAAAAAAGGATATCCAGTAGATTTTAATACTATTAAGGATTCTTTAATTGCAGAAGTAGACCGATTGGAGTACAATTCGCCTGACACGGCTTTAGAATCCTCTTATGACAGTTGGGCTCTTTCTGAAATCCTGAAAATTACCAAAGATTCTATGTTAAGTAACCAATATTTGAATAAGGCTTTAAAATATAAAAACTATTGGAAAAAGGATTTTGCCGATTTATCTAAGGGAGATCTCGATAATATGCCAGCTCGTGGAATGTATCAAGGGACCGTTTGGCAATACCGCTGGTTTGTTCCTTTTGATGTGTTGGGTTTAAAAAACTTGATAGGAGGCGAAGATTCATTTTTAAAGCAATTAGATCAATTTTTTGCAGAAGATAATTACAATCATGCAAATCAACCAGACCTGCAAGTTCCTGGTTTGTATAATGCGAGTTCACAACCTTGGAAATCACAAAAACTATTTAGAAATATTATGTTAGATACCGTGGTGCAAGCTTATTTTAATGACAATAGTAAAGGAATTGATTCTTATATTGGAAGGATTTATAAGAATGAACCCCAAGCTTATGTTCGCACTATGGATGATGATGCAGGCACAATGTCTTCTTGGTTTGTGATGCGAAGTATGGGGCTGTCCCCAGCAAATATTGGTACTCCCATTTATTATTTGACCGCTCCTATATTTAAGAACGTAGATTTAAATTGGGAAAACGGAAAGTCTTTTCACATTGAAGTCAGAAATTATAATAAAGATCACTTTTATATTCAGTCGGTTTGGTTAAATGGGCAGCCTTTATTTAGAAATTGGTTGACGCAGGAAGAGATTAGTAATGGTGGAACTTTAATAATCGAAACTGCTGCATTGCCTAATAAAAAGTGGGGAATTGAGGATCGGTGGATTTCAAAGACTGAGTAGTTTATAAATTAATAACGGGTAAGTATTGATTGTTTTTATGATTTGCGGTATCTATTCAGATTATTAATTTAAAAGGATTAAAATAGTTTTCTACCGAAGCACCAACAACTGTAAGGGACCTTTGTTGCCATCTTCAAACGTGTTATTTACAACAGACAAGGACAATTTGGGTTAGCACTCCAAAAAGAACTGCCACACTTTGTTCCATCACTTTTTTGGCTAAGTCTACTATTTACTTTAGCTAATATTCGAATACCGGTTGCTGTTTTGTGCCGAAATATTCCAAGTTGCACTGCTAATGAAAATCACCAACAGTATTATCGGTTAGTTTTATAACATTAGAGACATTTCTTAGACATCTTCATTTGTTATTGGTTGAAAACTTACTGCTTCGATGCAATTTTTACAACAGGCGAGGAGTGAGCCCATGCGATCGTTTGGATTTATTTTTCAGTTTGTTTGAAACTATATGCTGCAAACTTCCCTCCGTTATCAAACTGTCTCGTCCTGAATAACCGATACAGATTATTAGACAAAAATATTTAATTAAACACTTGCAGAAACATTTTTGCAAGTGTTTTTTGTTTTATATGTCCTCATTTTAATTTGATTTTGTAAATGCATTTTGTTTGGAGTCAGCATATAGTTAGAATAGTGAGGTCTTAATTCATTGTATATAGTGACTGATTCTTTAACAATCTGTTTCATGATTTTTAAATCTAGGTTGT
This sequence comes from Flavobacterium sp. Arc3, assembly GCF_041431375.1. Taxonomy (NCBI): domain Bacteria; kingdom Pseudomonadati; phylum Bacteroidota; class Flavobacteriia; order Flavobacteriales; family Flavobacteriaceae; genus Flavobacterium; species Flavobacterium sp. Arc3. The sequence continues at coordinate 10,906 of NZ_JASMRI010000040.1, forward strand.
ATTTATCAATCATGAATTCCTGTTTTAATATTCCGTTTATTCTTTCAGCTACAGCATTCTCATATGGGTCAGAGTTTTGCGTCATACTTGGCAATATTCCGTTTTTATTTAGCGTGTTTTGATAATCATTAGCACAATATTGCAATTCTCTGTCTGAATGATGAATCAATGGTATTTCGTTGTTCTTTCTCTGTTTTATAGCCATATTAAGAGCCTTAACACTACTTTCTGTATTCATATTGTCAGCAACATAATATCCCATAATTTTCTTAGAATATGCATCTGTAACAATGCTCAAATAACACGGTTTTTCTCGTTTTCCAATATATGTTATGTCTGAAACCCAAACTTGATCGGGCCTATGTATTTCTAAGTCAAGAATTTGATTTTGATGTTTTCTAAATCGATGATGAGAATTAGTTGTTACATGATAACTACGTTTTGGCTGTATCAATAAATGATTAGCCCTGAGTATATCAAATAATTTATCTCTTCCAACTTTCATCGGCTTAAGAACATTCATTAGTATGTGATATGATTTCTTACCACCTAGCCTGGGCATTGTTTTCCTAACTTGATTAATCATTGACACGACTTCAATTGCTTTAGCTTCCTTGTTACTTTTTCTTTTAATTCTTCGATAATAAACCTGTCTGTCTATCCCGAACAAATTACAGGCGAACATTATTGTTTGCTGTTCTTTGTGTTTAAAATGGTCGATTGTTCGGGTGGAGAGTTTTTTCGTATGTCAATTTTATATTCTTCTTCTGCGATATCGATCATCATATCAAAAATGATTACTTTTTTATCTGCAACAAAGGCTTGTCGTTCCAAAAAGGACTTCTGCTTCTCTAGAAGTTTTACCTTGGCTTCAAGCTCCATGATCTTTTGTTCTGGCGACTTTGACATAGTAAATGGTGTTTGATTTTCCCAATCAAAGTTACCGAATTTTCGGAGCCATTTAACAACAGTGGATCTATTTTGAATGCCATAAGTCTTTGTGGATTCCGTAACTGTAAGTTCTCCTCGTTCAATTTCTTGAACAATTTGTAATTTAAAAGACATTGAGTAATCTTTTTGAGTTCGCTTAACATAGCGTGTTTCTTCATGTTTTTCCATTAGGATACTTTTTGTGTATCGCTATTTCAGGACGGGACAAACCTTCAAAAAAAGGAAATAATCGTTTTTCGGTGTAGGCTTTTAATTGTACTGGAATGGTCAAATTAATGCTTTCTTTTGGGTGCTCTATAATAAAATTTTCATCGTAGATTTTTAAAATGAGAACTATAATGGCATCTTAGATGATGTCTTGCTATTACTTATGAATTTCGTTGACTTCTTAATTTACTAATGAAATAGGTGGGAGAAAGGCCTGTTTGATTTTTGAAAGCTCGAGTAAAGTTTTGCGTGGAACCGAAACCAGCTTCGTCACCTAATGCCTTATTGGTGTAATTGCGATATTTGTTTTCGTTTTTGAGTAATTCTATAATATGGTCAATCTTTAAATAGGTGATATATTCAACTGTTCCTTTTTTTCGATAGCGTGCAATAATTTTAGAAGCATATTTCGTATTGGTGTTTAGTAATGACGCTATTCTTGCCAAAGTCATGTCTTTTTCGAGGTACTTTTTATTGCGCTCAAATTTTTCGATATTTTTTAGAACTGCAGTAATTAGTTCAGGATTGATATCGAGTTCTTTACTGGTATTGTTTAATACTAATGATTGGGCCGTGTCGGGTTTGCGATTCATTAATTCTTCAAATAATCTTTTGCTTTTATAGTGTCTGTGTACCAGAAACACAAGGATTATTAACATTATAGTTATTATAATGGAGACCACAACTGTCCAGTAGTGTTCATTGTTTATTTGAGTTTGAAGTATTTTTTTGCTGTCGTATTCTTTGTATATTTTGCCTGAAAGGTATTTGTAATCCTTAAGTAACTGCTGATCTACTTTTGACAGGGTGCTGAAGTAGTATAGTTCTAATTCCTTGTTGTTTTGTTCCCGATAGTAATCAATTAAGAGTTCATAAGCCTCCCGTAAATCAGGGCGGATGTACTTTTGTTTTTGGAAAGCTTCATCTATCTTTTTTAAGTAGGGTACTGCCTTTTCCTGCAACTTGAGGGCCCAGTAGCTTTTACCGATGTAAAAATAGGCCGTCGTTTCGTTTGTAAAGTCTTTATTCTCTTTTAAAGCAGGCAGTGCCTTTGTCAATTTCTTTATTGCGTCAGGATAATTGTGTTTGAAATACTGATTTACGCCTTCGGAATGGATGAAGTAGGACTGCATTTCTAGGTTTTTAAGACGCAAGCCCTCATTCAGCCCCAGCTGATTCATTTGGCTGCATAACTTATATTTACCTATGCGGTTGTAAGAAAGGCCTAATGAATGAAGTGTATTCAGATAAGCACGGTTATTTTCTTCCTTGAAATAGCCCAAGCACTCTTTAAATAAGGCTATTGCCTCATGGTAAAATCCAAGGTAATATTTGATCTGAGCAATGCCATATTTTACTTTGTGAATTTGATATTGGTTGTTTGTTTTTGAAATGTATTCGTCTGCCATGAGGTAGCTGTCCAATGCCTTCATATGCTCTTTACGATCGTATTGGATAACCCCTTTCGTGATGTAACCCGATCCGATTAATGTAAAATCAGCTGTTTTTTTTGCCGCTATCAACATACTATCGGCATAGATAAGTTGTAGCTTTTTATCGCTTGTATAAATTAAGGCTTTATAGGACTGCGCCTTTTGACCATAGTTTTTCTCCCGTTTTGCTTTGGCTAACCATGCCTGCGCATACAGCATTTCTTTGATACTATCTTTTTCCTCATAAAGTATGTTGCTGCTAAAATATTCATAGTCTTTGGTTGAAAGACTGTCCGGAATGACAAAATTCCTTTGTTGCGTATACGCGTAATTATAAAAGAATACCCATACTATAAGCAAGTGTTTTTTTGTCATATTCCTAAGAGATTGGCACTTATTGATTAGAAATCACAAGGTTAATATATCTCAATACACTACTCCTGCAAAATAAATGTAACTAAAATAACTATACAGACGCAAGAATTTACCTAGTAAATAATCTTATTGTCTTTTTTATGGTAACTATCTGAATATATGTTGCTTATTGAAAATTGTAGTGTGTTCAATTCGGGAATTACATATTGTAGATTCCCGAATTGAACAGTTGTTGGCTTGCAGGAGGGGAAAGGTCCCATTAGTTTTGCCCTGAATTCAAACGGTTTTGTTATGAGCAAAACCACCATCAAAATTGTTCAGATTATCCCGGGAGAAATGAACTGATTAAAAAGTAATCAGTAACATTTAAAACATTATCAAAGATGAAAAAATTCTATTTAGGTTTTAGTACATTAATTTGTTTATCGGTTCTATTTGCACTTGCTTCCTGTACAACCGATAGTCCTCTTGTAGAGGGCGATACGATAGGCATGTCAGATGCGAAGAAGGAGAATTTTTATTATACTCCCAGAAAAGGGGATACAGTGCTCGCTACGGAAAGTTTATCGACTAATACAGTTACAATGCAGGCAGATGAAACCGTTGATCCAGACTGGAAAAAGCTTATCACCCATTTTACAGGAACTACAGGGAGCAACGAGTAGTTGAATCCAGGTTTAAGATAGGAGTTATTACAATCAAAACTAGAAGGCTGCTCATTTTAGTGTGAGCAGCTTTTTTTTTAATTTTCATCTGCATCATCCATGCGGATTATGAGTTTGTTTTTGAGTGTATTCATAAATTTTGTCCTATCGGATTTCCTGTTGCGGATTTCCAGAAAAACCCTGTTGAATTGGCCCAATTCGATTTCTAAAGAAGATTCGAAAAAGGTTATGACTTCTTTGAGCCCTGTGGCTCCATTATTAAAAACGCCTTCTGAATGCAGAGCATAAATTAATTCTATCAAATCTACTTTTGATCCTGTCCATTTTAGGCTTTTAGAGAGTGGGTAAGGCGATTGTGTTGTTATTGCCTTTCTTTCTAGTTTTTCCATTTGCTCCAGCAGAAAAATTTTTATTTCATCGTTCGCTATTATGCGAGCCATCTTATAGTCGTGAGAGGTTGCGAATCGATGGTCTATTTGAAAATAAATACTGTCCATCATTAATTTAAGATCGTATTTTTCGCGTATAAAATATTTGCTATCAAGACAGTTGTTAGCTGTGCGACAGTAGCGGTAAAACTCTTGGTTGTCGCGGAAGAACACTTTTAATTTAAGGAGTTCTGCTTTATAATATCTACTAATTTCTTTGTGGGAACCCAGTGGCTTATTGGTTTCAATAGTATAGATTTCGCAGTAGTAAATCAGTTTGCTCGCAAACTTTGGTTTGATGTCGCGAAAGAATTCTATTTCCTCCTTTTTGTTAAGCCCTTTATATTTTATGAAATAGGTTTTCAGTCTCTCTAGGGCAGCAACGCAGCTTTTGATGGCTTGTTCGGCCGATTGTATAGGGTTTTCTGTTTGCAGATGGATCATTTTTAATTGCTGCTCTAATTGGGACATCAAGGATTCAGAAAATGATTTCATTGAAGCGGTTTAAGATTTACAAATTAACTTATTTGGTAATTGGATTGTGCTGTAAATATATTTAATGGTTGCTAGGCTTGCAAATGGTGTAGTGTTCAATTCCCGAATTGAATAGTGAAATTCCCGAATTGCATACTTTGTTTTTTGGACAAATGCGGTGATTCTGTTTTGTATTTACCGCAAAAATGCGGTGATAAATAGAAATAATCAGCGCATAGTATTCTATTTGTGGCTACTGACTTTAACCCACCGCAATAATAATACTTCGACTTCTTCTTGATGATTTTTTTGAGAAGCTTACTGTTTCTAAATATGCCTAAATCACTAACGTTTCTACTGATACTTCTCTTAGAGATACTCAAGATTTAATGGGTAAAGGTATTATTGAACAAGGCGGAAGCGGTAGAAGTACTTCCTATATGTTAATTACTATTTAAAAGTTTATTCTCTATTTTTTAATTGTTTGTTGAAGATTTTGCATTCGCATGACCACAGTAATTTTGTTTCGTAGCTAAATTGCCAGTTTTTAACCTCTAATGTTTGGTTAAAGATAAAAGGTACTGGTTGAAGGTTGAGAGAGCTCGAAGAGCCGGGTGATAATGATTTTTATTATAATCTTGCAACCCACTTGCCAATCTCAGCAAGCATTTCGTTAAAATTTGGTTGGCCTTTATAATACAGTGTTGCAGTTTTTTCATATCGTTGTCTAAAACGATTCCTAAGTTCCTTATCAGTTAGCAAGAATGCCTCATTTTCTGCAATAGGAATATTGTAGTCTGTTTTGGGAAACCTTGCTGTTTTGTGTGCCTGGTATTCTTCTGAGGCAATGAAGTCCTGAACCTGCTTATTTTCTAATAGACTATATACATCATAATAGTGGCGCATTAAATTTTGACGTTCTTCGCCAGTTTCCTGTTCCTGTCTGAATTTAGTCGCTATGGTTTGCAATTTTTCGACAAAAGTATAACCAGGATGGTAGCAGGCAATATCTTTTGCTTGGTTATCAATTATATCAACACCTTGCTCTATAGCTCTGTCATAAGCCCATGAAGAAATGGAGAGATTGTTGTTAGGGGTGACTGTATCAAATCCTGCTTCAAGAAGAATACCTTCCTTGACACCATCTATACCTTCCGATATACTATTATAATTCAACCTGATGCCACCACTTCGATAATATCTGGTATCGTCAAAGGCAATGTCTCTTTTTACATCTATAATCCCATCTATTTTTATGTCAGCTGCCAGTCCATCATAGAAGTGTCTTTTAGCTTCAATATTTGCCGGTTTTTCTTTTTTTGGATTTTCATCAATATTCAAGTTGATTGGAGGTTTTATATGAATATCGATATCTTCGGAGAATCGGTGAATAATACCATAACCTTTAGATAATGAAGTTCCGCCTTTGAGTTCAAATTTATAGCCTTGTTGCTTTAGACCGTACAAGACATGCATAATCCAATAATCTTTTTCAATAAGACCTGGTTCAATGCTCAATTCCTGACCGACTATTCGAAGCAAGGCAGCAAAATCTTTATGGTTGTGTAAGTAATCAGACATATCAGGCTGTTATAAACGGTTCTAACAGCTTTTTTGCTTTGGCACTGCCGTATTCCCTGAGCGAATATTTTAGTTTTTTAGCATCCATAGTTACAGCCCTCAACCGTACTTTTTTGAGTACGTCTTTTGGATTTTCTGCGAGCTGATCCAAATTGTTGAGCAGGTCTACCAACAGAAACTCCGGTGTGGCTTTTAATGGGAAATGCGGTTTTATCCTAAAATAAAATGTTTTCCCTCCGAGGTTAAAATCACCATGGCGTTTGTGATTATACACGGTTTTACGGTTGTAGAGCTGTGTGGTTCCTACACCCAATGTGTTGTAAGCGTTTAAAGAAGTAACTAAAAAGCGGTTGTCTTTGAGAAAGGACTGTATCAATACTTCTTCTTCCGGAGGTACCTGTCCAAAAACAGTTAGCTCAGGATAGGAGTAAAGCCCCTGAGATAGCTTTTGTAAAGTTCCTTCCTTTACAAGCTCTTCCAAGTGGCGGTCAACCGATCTGGACCACTTAGACAAATCAGCCCTGCGGTATACCTTTCCTCGTTTTAAATGCTTTTTTAGTTCCTGTAATTTATTCATGATTACAAAGTTAGGAAATAATATTTATTTGCAGACATTTTAATTTAAAATTCATGCAAATATTATTTATAAATAGTTTGTTTAGAATGTTTTATCACGGATAATTAGTTATTTAAATTAGATATTAAAGCTATTTATTAGTAGCTGTATTTTTAATTTAAATGGTTCAAAAGAGGGAGAGCTCGAAGTGCTGTGGTTCAATTACTCTTCTGTAGTCCTGTCATTTTTATTCTGCTGAAGCACATTGTTTTAAAGAAATACTACTATATTTACTATAAACTACTATAAATTGTATGATTGACATTCTCAAGGTTAAAACAGAACTTTTATTGGAAGAAACAAAAACATCAGGTCATGCTCCTTTAAAGTTTATTTGTAATGATAACAATTTGTATTACTGCAAATATTTAGTGGATTTTGATCCAAATGAAATTAATTGCCTTGCTTATGAAATAGTTTCGCATTATCTACTGAAAGTCTTGAATATCCCTACTCCAGATATTGCTTTGGTTCAGGTTGCTGAAGGAACTTTGGATAAAAGTAAAATCATAAAAAACAGACGTCTTCGTGTAAACCATATTTGCTTTGGTTCTAAAGGAATAGATCCTTCAGAAGAAATTAACGAATTTGAAACCTGTACTAATAAAAGAGAATACAATCGAATTGTAAATCCAGAAGACGTGATCAAAATTGCTCTTTTTGATTTGTGGATTAATAATGTGGATAGAGGGCGATTTATCAATCCAGGTTTTAATTACAATTTATTGGTTGTTAGATCTGGTAGCAAACGTAAAATAATGGCATTTGATCATGCTTTTGTTTTTGGTGGAGTTCAGCAAATAGGAGTTTTTAATTCAAAAATGCCCTTTGAAAATCAGGATAAGTTTCATCAATCGGATTTTTACAAGAGCTTTATTCGTTATATGGACGAAGAAGAAATAATTGAAATTGTTGATAATTTCATACCTTTGTTGAAAATTTCCCATAAGGAGGTTATTGATGCCATTATTTTTCAATTACCTGATGTATGGAAATTAACGCCTAATTTAGCGGACCGAATACAAGAATATTTGTTTTGTGAAGAACGAATTGAAAAAGTAAAAGCCGTTATATTGAACAGTAAATCCATTTATTAAAATGAAAACATTTTTTAGCATTGTCAGCATTCAAACTAACCCTATTTCTTCGGAAAAAGTGGTTATGGGCGTATTGGCTATTACTGAAAATGAGATTTATTTTGATTATTCTAAAAGCAAATTGGGACTATTAGATAAATTGGCGCCTACCAAAATAGGGATTGGAAGCATGGCTAAAAATGCCTTGCAGCAAATCAAGCAAAAAGTAGCTGAGACTAATAAAGCGTTGACCAAAGACCAACAGCAATTAGTATTTTCAAATTCGATTTTCTCTAAAGATTATATTTCTTATTTGAATAAATACAATAATGGTATTTTGCATTTTACGGAACCTGCATCTTTGCCTTTTGATTTTACTGCCGAGAAATTCATGCAGTATTATTACAACTTTGTAGGTGAAACGATAGCTATAGAAACCAAGAAAGAAATCGTGACTTTTGCCAAAAAGATAAAACCTGCTTTTGAAAAAGAAGGTCTTGACGAAAAAGCGGATCTAAAATTTACTTTTGACCCTTTTACTTTCAATGGTATTCTAAAAGAGACACATATCCCGTTGATTACTAAGAATGGAGCTATTAATGCCATCCAAATCGTTGATTTTAGTCTAGGAGAACAAACGGTGATTCACCATTTGTATGAAACAAAAATTATAAAAGAAGCTTTGAATGTCTTTGCCCAAAAGGCCAATACTACGGTTAAAAAAATTAAAATTGCTTTTGAAGAACCCATTCAAGGTACATTACAATATGATTTGTTTGATTTGAGTATTCAAAACTACAAAGATGATTTTGATTTTATTACACCAGATATATTAGAAAAAGAAACGGAATTGATTTGTAACTCTGACAATATCAAGTTTTCTGAATTTCTATTGACTTTAGAATCTTAAAAAGGGCTTTTCAGCCCTTTCTTTTTACAATACGTTTTTCTATTATTTTTCTCTAAAATATTTTAATTGTACTTCGAAAGAAGTCACGGAATGGAATTCCGCGCCATTGGGATTACTTCTCAGAATTGATGTTGATTGTGGGTACGAGCGGGACGCATCGCGCCAGCACCTGGGATACTTAATGCTCAAGCCAGCCGGGGGCCAGCAGCTGTGATATTTAATGCTCAAGCCAGCTGGGGAATTTGAAGGTGAACCATATGAGGTTATTTATTATAAATCCTTCGGCAACCCTGAACGACAAATTCCTGATATAACATTGGATAAAGATAAGCAGACAGTATTTGTTTCTTGACCATTGACAGCAATCAGCAGCGCAATTTTTAAACTTCATTTTAATTGCTTTAAAAAAGGTCAGTTTATGTTGTTTTTTGAAGCTATGCTATGCCTGCCGCTATTGTATACTGCTAAATCATCTCGTAAAAAATGATAATTGGATAAATATCTATATTAACACTGATGCATATTTGATCGATTAATTTATTTTCCATATCCTCAAAATTCTCTAAATCAGTTTGACAAACTATATCTGTAAAAGTAAAATTTTTAATTACACGATTAAAGTATCTTGATTGAATTGCAAAATAGACCCAATTTGTATAAGCTTGTTTTTCGAATCGTCTTTCATTTTCAATAATTTCTCTAGTTATTTCTGCCTATACTTATTATTCTCTCATTTCTTAATTTTACTCTTCCATCTATCACTACTATGATTTGAACTAATTAGTTTAAGCTTCGTAGCAAAGCATTTTCATCCTCCCAATTCCCATCTCGTAAATATCTATCTCGTAAATTTTTAAATATTAAAGATACATTTGGATGTATGATTTTTGTATCTTCAAAGAGGGTGTTGAAGAATTTAGCTCTAGTTCGTTCTATATTTCCTCCTTCAAAAGCTCCTCTACTTGTAAATCCTAAATTATTTGAAATTTGCATTTTAAAAGCAGATTTAATACTATCGCTGTTTATTTCTTCAATTATATCATATATTTCAATTGGATAACCTTTATTATTCGAGATTTTGATTGGGTATTTAGCTAATAATTTACCTATACTGCTGTCAGTAATTCTTTCTCTATGGTTGTCTTTTGCTAAAGTTCTAACCTCTTTAATCCAGTTATTTAGTTCTACGCTATTTAATGTGCCATCCAATTTTAATGAAGGAATATAATCAAAGTTATCAATAAGTTGATAGTTGAATTCAAAAATGAATTGTGTGTTTTCATTTTGACTTCTTTTTTCTAATTCTTCCTCACGAAGTTTTTCATCATCAGGTAAATATATTTGGCATATTACTGCCATATATTCAGATGGGGTTTTTGACATTATTTTAAAAAGATTTTGAGGCTTAGGCGAATGATAGCTTTTAAATATAAAATGAAATTTCATCTCAATTTTTGCTCCTCGTTCTTCATCATAATCATTTTGGGAATATAAAAATTCTAGGATATTTTCAAAACTATGACTATCAAATTGAGAACTATCATCAAAATCAATTAATTCAGATTTTTCTAATAGGTTTAGTAATTCATCCGATGAAATTTTAATTTCTGAATTCTGATTTATATTCGTTCCTAAAGTATTCAGGAAAACAATAGATTTTTTAAATTGATGTAATTTATCTAATGAAAATAGTAATTCATTCTTATTATCTAAATAGAGGCAAGATTGTTGAGATTTCCAGTACAGACTTTCAATTTCATTGTTTTGCACATCTTGTATGTATTGCCATAAATCAATATTTCCTCTTAAAGACAGTAAGAATTTCGTAATTCCAGTATTAGAAATTCCCGATTGAATAAGCTTGCTTAAAACATTAATTTGTTCCTCTCTGCTTGTCCTATTTTCGGATATTCTAATGAAATTACTAGCTAATAAAATATATTTAGAATTCTCTGAATCTATAAGTTGATAAGTTTTAATGGAATCTTCCAAAGAAATTTCTAAAATCATAGCTAAAACATTTCCATATATATGAGGATATTCAACTTTGTCGGCTAATTCAAAAACTTTATCAATTCCATAGTTTAAAATGACTTTTTCTATAAATATTTTTCTCTTTTCGAAAATTTCTTGTTCTTGTTTTCTGTAATCATTTCCACACTTTCCTTCAATTGATGTTGGATGGTGATGTTCAAAAAGATATTTTTCGCTTAATATGTAATCATCAGTTTTGAATTTTACTGCTGTATCCTCAATACGATCAAGTATCTCAGTAGTTAAGGACCACTGAGCATCAGGATAGCTTCGATGTCTGCCAATAAACTCTACAAATTTTTGATAAATTTCATTTTTTAATTCTGAATCGAATGTTAAACCTGTTTCAATTGTATTAAGAGTATCTTCAATTTTGTCCCAATCAATATCATCTAGTAAATCAATAAGACCTAATATCCTATTCAAATTATTTAATGAGAGTGTAATAATATTCTCAACACAAAATCTCCTCAAATAAGAAATCTCATTATGAGTTACTTGAATTTTTCTTAATTTAGATATTCCGACGAAAGTACACCACCCATTCCGGAGCAAAGTACACCACGATTCCGCAACAAAGTGCGCCAT
>NZ_JASMRI010000041.1:0-20973 GCF_041431375.1 Flavobacterium sp. Arc3
TTAGGTGGTCATTTTGAATTGGAATCAGGTGGTTACTTTAAATTGGAATTGGGTGGTCAATATCATTGGAATTTGCAGCATTGTCCCACTGTGTAAAGAAAAGTTTACCAAATTCATCAAACGGAGAATAATTACTGTTATAATAATTATTAACCTTGAACTCAATAAAACGCCTGTTTGTAGAGTTTTCATCAGCTGAATATGGAACTAACCAATTGGTCGTTATTAAAAATTTTGGTGAATTTTCAAATTCCAGCATTTCAGCTTTAGTTCCTTTTCTTTGCCGATTAATTCCTCCTAAAATATTTGTGTATAAACTGTCGTACTTGAAGCCTGCGATTACATCATCAATACAATACAAGCGTATTCCGTTTTCTAAATCTCCAAAAACAAAATCATAATCAGGATTAAATTCTTTACCTCCTTTTAACATTGTTGGTAGTAATTGTTTTAATCCTCCAAAAATTAATGATTTACCACGGCCTCCATTTCGTTTTGTTCCGTCTGCTCCTTCGTCGCTCAATATAATTGCTGGAGAATTAGAAGGGTCTTTGTAATCATGCGCCATGTAACCTATAATTGTTTTTAATACTTCCGAATTATCTCCCCCAATATTGTTGACAAATTTTTCATAATCTCCGATTTCAGTCGTATTTGTAAACACATGATTTTGAATTTTGTGCTTGTAAAAGAAACCCTTCATTGAATCATAAGGGTGAATTTCAATTTTACTGTCTTTATCCATTAAGAAAAAACCATTCCCAAAAGACAAGCCAAATGTATTTTGATTATCTCTGTAAAAATTTAATTTTTCTGACTTAATCAGTGGCAGAGCTTTAAATATGTCGTTTTTGTACTCACGTGAAATAAGAATCTCGACTTCTGAAAAGTTATCATCAGTTTCTATGATGCCTTCAAGTAATAAGATTAATAGATCCGTTTTATAATTAAAGAACTCGACAATATTATTTTTTTTGAGAATTAATTGTATTTTATCGTCCGCGGTAGTTATTCTTACAATACCCGATGCGACTAAATAATTACGAATTAGAACAGCATTTGTTTTAAATTTACCATCATCATCAATGTAGTAAAACAGTTCTTTTGCATCTGAATTATTTTCAGGCACTTCAATTTCTTTAATTCCAAATTCAACTTTATCAAAAACGATTTTATTTACAATTTGAGATTTTAGTAAAATAACTGCATCATGCAAACGCACATAATGTATTACATCGTTTTCCTGAATAAATCTTTCTATGAATATTTTCTCGTATTTTGTTAAATCTTTAAACAATTGTCCTTTTACTAAAAAACGGGCTTCACTTAAAACGAGATAAGCTTTATCCCCATAAACTTTTTTTAATTCTGTAATTATTTCTGTATAATAATAACCTTTTCCTTCTATAGAGTTTGCATTTATAAGTTTAGCAAAATTTATTTTACCTAAAACATCATAAACTTCATGCCTGAAATTTGTCCCTAATTCAATGTCTAAAAATGTTGGGAAGGCTTTTTTTATATCATATTCTTTTATTGAGATTGGTAAAAAGCCACGTAAAACAGATGGTATATTTGTTATGGGATTATATTCACGACTATCAATTGTTTTTACATTAAATAGAAGATCGTCTGCTGATTCGTAAGCACCGTATAATTTTAGTACCATGTAAATCACATAATTTTTGTATGCCTTTTGGTTAAACGGATTGTACGTTTCATTCTTCTTCTTTTTTTCGTCCACTTTCGCGTAATAATTATCTAGTTTTTGGACATCACCTTTAAAATACTTTATATTAAACTTTTTTCCAGTTTTAATATAAGCGCTAACGTATTTTATATAGTCGTTACTTTCAGGCGGATTTTCCTTCAGATAATTATATGAAATGATAAAAAACTTATCTCTTTCTGTATGAAGTATTTCTTTAATCAGTGCATCTTCAAAAGTGAATTTTACCTTTTTACTACCTGATTGTTGATTAATTCTTTTTGTGAATTTTTCTTTCCAGTCATCAATAACGTCGATGGATCTAGAATTTTGTGAGTGTACCATATACTAGACTTTCAAAGGTTTAAGACTCGCTTCAACTTCAGAACGTAAGAATAATATCTTTCCTGATATTCCGAGTGGATTTAAAATACCTTTGCGTTCCCAGTTTAAAATCGTCGTCACATGTACACCTAACATAGTGGCTACTTGATTTCGATTTAGAAATTCTTTTGGAGATTCAGGCTTGAAGTGTTTACCGAAAATCTCTAATTCTTTTTTTACGCTTTCACTAATTCTTTTTTCTAGTTGTTCTAATGAAATTTCATAAAGCTGTATTGCTCTCATAATTAAAATATTTAAATTAAGAGGCAAAAGAATATTAGGGATAAATTAGGGATCCCTAAAAAGTATGATCTAAATCTATTTAGATCTAACTCCTAGATTTATAAGCTGACTTTTTACTTTATCAACTGTTGACTGTGTATTGTAGGGATAGTTTTTACTGTAGCTTGCTTTATTGATTAATGAATTTAAAACTGGTTGCACTGTAGTTTTTTTAACTCCAGTTATCGCAGAGATTACAGTTGCTAAATTATTTATACTTGTAGCGAAACTTGGTTCTTTTCTTAGTAAATCAATTATTCCTAATTCATTAAGGTAAATAATTTTTTGCACTAATGATGTTTCTGATAGATCTTGATCTTCTTGCTCTTTAGATATACTTACACCAATATTTTTAAAAACTGATTGGATAAATTTAATATCGTTGAAACACACTGTACTTTTAGCGGTTGGAACTATCGATAATATATTCACTGCAAGAGTTTCATAATTAAAAGACTGACCTATTGTAAGTGAACTTTTCACGCTTGTACCTAATATGTGAAATAATGAATTTTCGCTGTTTTTGTATTTTTCAGATTTAAGTTTGTCGTCAACAAATTTCGTTAAAACATCAACAGCTTTAGCACAACCTGTTATGAATGTGTTTTCTGCAATTTGTTTTGTTTTTTCAAATCTTAATTGTTCTCTTTGAATTGTTGCCAGAATCTGTCTCTCACGTAATTCAAATGTTAACTCTGTTGTTTTTGCATTTTCAAAAGCTTTAACTATTAACTGTAAATAATTAGGTTCCAATATTGTTTGATTTAAGGTAAGTAGGTCGGTTCAATAATATTACGATAGTGTAGGATCAAATTTTTTATTCCTTAAAAAAACAAACAAGTATGATTGTTATGTAATTTTTGAAATAGTTAAAAAATAAAATAATTCTAAGTTTTTTTTACAGTTTGGCAATCGTTTGGCAACTTTTAAAAACAAAAAACCCAAAACACTAAATATCAATGTTTTGGGTTTTTAAAGTGCGGATAATAGGACTCGAACCCTATGTTTCTTTACATTTCACAAGATTAATTCAACAACATAAATCCCAGCAAAAACAAGACTTTAAACGTTATTTAATTTCATGTGATAAAATTACATAAAACTTAATTAACAAAAAACAGGGTACTTATTGGGGGAATGTCATTTTATTCCTATATTTGATAAAAGGAATAAATTATGGCAACTGGAAACTATAGAATAAAGACAGATAACGATTGGAACTCCATCTATTTTAGATTCAAGCAAGGCGGACTATTCGACATCGAAATATCAACTGGTTTACAATGCCCAAAAGGAAGATGGAGCTCTACGAAACAAGAAATTCTGACAACAAAAGAGGTAAGTTTCAAAGATATTAATGTCAAACTCAAAGAACTTGACACCTATGTTCGTAAAGAGTATGAATGCTCTAAATTAGAAGACGAGACTATCTTAATAAATAGTAAATGGCTCAAGGGAAAGATTGATTTCTTTTTAAACAAAGAAACCAAAGACCTAGAATTAAACGAACGACTCTTTTTAACAAGTTTCATTAATTCTTTCATTGAGGAATCTCGCACAAAGAAAACGCGAACAAACACGCCTGTAAAAAATAGAACCATCCAACATTATACAACTACTCTAAACAAGATTACAGCTTTTGAAAAACATATAGGTAATAAAATAAAGCTTACCGAAATCAATTTGAAGTTTCATTCTAATTTTATTGATTTTTTGGAATCAGTTCAGATTTTAAATCCAAATACTATTGGTGGGTACGTAGACGACATTAAACTTTTTTGCAGAAATGCCGATAACAAAGGATATGAAATCCCTAATGATTATAAATTACAAGAATTTTACAGTCCCACCAATAAGACAAATGATATATACCTCAAAGAGACTGAAATTAATGCAATATTCAGCACTCATTTTGAGCAAGATTCCCTAGACAATGCGC
Source organism: Flavobacterium sp. Arc3 (assembly GCF_041431375.1). Taxonomy (NCBI): domain Bacteria; kingdom Pseudomonadati; phylum Bacteroidota; class Flavobacteriia; order Flavobacteriales; family Flavobacteriaceae; genus Flavobacterium; species Flavobacterium sp. Arc3. The sequence continues at coordinate 4,314 of NZ_JASMRI010000041.1, forward strand.
GTGATTGGCTAATAATAGGTTTAAGAACAGGTCTGCGTATATCTGATTTTCTGACATTATCTAAAAAAGACATAATTGATGGGTTTATTCAAATACAAACAAAAAAAACAGACTACCCCGTTATCATTCCTTTACATCAGGAAGTCTTACAAATATTAGCAAAAAGGCATGGGGACTTCCCTAGGAATATAAGTGACCAGAAATTAAATACTTACGTTAAAGAAGTAGCCAAAATTGCAGGACTGAATGAGCAAACAGAGGGGGCAAAAATGTGTAAAACAGAAGTCATGAAAGATGGCAAAAAGACTATAATAAGTAGAAAAAAATTTGGTAAATATCCAAAGCACGAGTTGGTCTCTTCTCACATTTGTAGAAGAACATTCGCTACCCTACTATATGGCAAAATAGACACGCTAACCATTATGAAAATAACAGGACATCAGACCGAGAAACAATTTTTAGGATACATCAAGATCACCCCGAAAGAATATGCTCAAAAACTAAAAGATTACTGGAGAAAAATGGAAGATTAAAGAGTAATACTTTGAAAGTTATTTCTTAATTAATAATCCCAAGCGACTCCATAATTTTCTAAATAAATCAATCTAAAAAGTTATATTTGTTTACACATATAATTTTCATGACAGCAGAACAACTCAAACAATTAGAATCAAGACTTTGGAAAACGGCAGACGATTTAAGAGCAAACAGTAAGCTTACCGCTTCTGAATACAGCTTCCCCGTATTAGGATTGATCTTTTTAAGACATGCCTACAATAGATTTGTAGTTGCCAAACAACTAATAGAAAAAACACTTCCCGTTCACCCTACTCGTGGCGTACGTCCTATAGATAAAAATGACTTTCTTACCGCCAAGGCTATTTTCCTAAACGAAAGTGCCCAATGGAAAACCTTGGTAAACCTCCCAGATAGTGAAGATCTAGGAGAGCACATCAACGAAGCCATGCGTAATATCGAAAACGAATATGACGTGTTGAGCGGAGTCCTTCCTAAGGAATACAACCTTTTTGACAAAGACCTTATACAGCGCCTAATACGCGTATTTAATGACGAATCCTTAGACGATGTGTCTGGTGACGTTTTTGGCCGTATTTACGAGTTCTTTCTGAACAAGTTTGCGATGATAGGAGCGCAGGAAGGTGGTGAATTTTTTACGCCGCCTTCTCTGGTAAACACCATTGTAAAAATTATCCAGCCTAATCACGGGATTGTTGCCGACTTAGCAGTTGGTTCTGCAGGGATGTTTGTACAAACGGCTCACTTCATTGAGGACGAAGAAGGTTTCGACCCCTCGAACAGAGTAACCTTCTACGGACAGGAAAAAGCCGACACCAATACCCGATTGGCCAAAATGAATATGGCGGTTCACGGTTTGGAAGGCAGTATCCTCCAAGGAAATACTTTTTACGAAGACAAGCACGAACTATTAGGGAAATGTGATTTTATCATGGCCAATCCCCCTTTTAACGTAGATGGAATAGATAAAAGCAAAGACAGCGTTAAGAAAGACCCTCGATTACCATTTGGATTACCAAAAAACGATAACGGAAATTACCTCTGGATACAATACTTCTATTCCTGTTTGAATGAGAATGGAAGAGCTGGTTTTGTTATGGCTTCTTCTGCCTCAGATGCGGGACATTCTGAAAAAGACATACGCCAAAAATTAGTAGAAACAGGAGCTGTTGATGTAATGGTTTCTATTGGGAATAAATTTTTCTATACCCGTACATTGCCTTGTACCCTCTGGTTTTTTGATAGAGAAAAAGAAAAAGACACTCATAGAGCCAACCAGACCCTGATGCTTGATTTACGCGACGTATACCGCAAAGTATCCTCCAGTTTGCATGATTTCACGCCAGAACAACATAAAAACATTCAAGCCATTGTGGGTTTGTACCGCGGTGAAAACCAAGTGTTCCATAAAACGTTGGAAAGCTATTTCTCTACCATAAACGAGCAATTAGCCATATTGAAAAATCAAGCTCGAGCTTTATCTAATAGCTTTCATAACGAACTGAACAACTCCATTCAAAAATTGCTGCCAAAGGACTGGATAGTAAAATGGGGAGAAGCTATTGATTTGGAAGACGCCTATTGGACAACACAAGTGGCCGACCACTATGCTGATAACACCCTTTCGTACAGCAATACAGGATTACTGCATACGTTTGCAAAAGAAACAACCGACCATTTCAAGAAAGCCAAGCGAAGCTACAATAACCTTTTGAAAACGGTAAATGCTTTTGTAAAGGAAGCGGGAAAGGAAGATGACCTGCGCAAGAAGAAAGAATGGAAAACAGAGGTCCTAGATAAACTCAAGGAAATAGAATTGGACTTTACCGATTACAGCCAAACCATTGACCAAATCCTCTATTTCAACAAAGAAGCAAATTGGTTGATTAGCCGTTTCCCTGAAGGAAAATACCAAAATATTGCAGGATTGTGCAAGGTCGTTACCAAAGAAGAAATAGCTCAAAACGATTACAGCCTTACTGCGGGACGCTATGTGGGTGTTGCTCCTCAGATTGATGAAGATTTTGACTATGAAGAACGAATGGCAGAAATAAAAGTAGAATTGCAAAGTCTGAACGAAGAAGCCATTACCCTTGCAGAGCAAATTCAGTTAAACTTAAACGACCTAGGATTATGAGTTGGAAAGAATTTGAATTGAAGGATGTAGCAAAATATAGAACAGCTAAAATAGAAACAAATTTACTAAACGAGAAAAATTATATTTCTACAGAAAACATGATTTCTGAAAAAGGAGGCGTTGTAAATTCTTCTTATCCTCCATCAGGGAAAACCACTTCATCTTTTAAGACAGATGACATACTTGTTTCAAACATAAGACCTTATTTTAAGAAAATTTGGTTCGCAAAAAATGATGGCGGATGTTCTAATGATGTAATTGTTTTTAACCCAGAAACAAATAAGGTAATACCTGAATTTCTATATTATCAATTGTCAAAAGATGAGTTTTTTGATTACATGATGTCAGGAGCAAATGGTACAAAAATGCCACGCGGAAACAAAAAAGCAATTCCGAAATTTAAGTTACTAATTCCAAAAACATTCGAAACCCAAAAACACATAGCCAGCATTCTATCCAACTATGATGATCTAATAGAAAACAACCTCAGACGCATCAAGTTATTAGAAGAAACGGCACAAAATATTTACAAAGAATGGTTTGTGAATTTCCGTTTTCCAAATTATGAACATACAGAGTTTGATGTGGAAAGTGGCTTGCCTGTAGGGTGGGAAATGAAAAAACTTTCTGAATTAGTTATACTTACTATGGGGCAGAGTCCAAAATCTGAATTTTATAATGAAAACAAAGAGGGCTTACCTTTTCATCAAGGAGTTACTGGTTATGGCCATAGATTTGTTTCGCATTCTACATATTGTTCAGTTGTAACAAGAATTGCTGAAGAAGGTGATATTTTATTTAGTGTAAGAGCACCTGTTGGCAGGTTGAATATTGCACCTGAAAAATTAATAATTGGACGTGGTTTGTCAGCGATTAGGAACAAGAGAAACTGTCAATCTTTTCAATTGTATCAATTAAAAAATCACTTCTTTCAAGAGGATTTGATTGGAGGTGGAGCAATTTTTAACTCAGTTACTAAAAATGATTTGGAAAATCAACTTATGATTTTACCATTAAATGAAGTTGTAGATGAATTTGAAAGAATTATCAAGCCAATTGATGAGCAAATTTGGAAACTCAATTTGCATAGTCAAAATTTAAAGGAAGCACTAGATATATTGTTGCCAAGATTGATGAATAGAACAATAGAGGTATAGACATGTTTAATACTCTAGAAGAATATTACACTTATCTAAATGAAGATAATTTCTTCAAAACGGATATTGGTTTATCAAGTAATTTAAAGCCTTTACAGGATAAATTAATCTCTGAAGAAGAAAAGAAGAATTGTACTATTGAAATTTGTTTTAACAATTTTAATTTCAAAAAAGGTACTTATGTTCCATTGTTTTCATTGGGTTCTTATTGTTCTCCTGATTTGGAAGCCTTTGATGATTTAGAATACTTAAAGCAAAGGACTTTAAATTGCATCAACCCAAAATTTAAATCTAAGTATTTTCATTTGTTATATCATAAAACGAATGATAAAAGAGATGCTATTGAGGCGATTAATACGTATTTTGATTTATTGGAAAATACCGAATTGGATTTATTTGATAATCTAGAAATTAGAGGTTTTATAAATGTGTTTGATAATTTAATTTATTTGGTAGAAAAAGTTAAGTATAAACAAAATGAAGTTATTCAGTTTGTAAAATATAAAATTCAGCAAGATAAAATTAAAGGATTCAGCTTTTTTCATATTATTGATTTTGTAAGCAACAATATGAAATTAAAAACAGACTCTAAACAGTTCTTTTTTGATGTTGTGGAAGCAGAAATAAGTGCAATAAAGTATCCCGAACATAGAGTAGACTTCATAAAGTTAATTATTGGTTTGGCTCAAAAGATTGGTAAATCGCAGCAGGAATATCAAAATCTATTAGGGGATTACTATTTAGATGAAGCTAAAAAAGAAGGAGAAAGTTTTTATGTTCACAATATCTATTTAGAAGCATTAAATATCTTTAAAAAAGCAGGAAACAAATCTAAACAAGATGAAGTATCTAAATTAATTCAAGATTCAAAAAACTCAATAAAACTAGGCAAGATGGAGACTAAATTTGAAAGTCCGTTTATTGATAAATATTTTAAATCAATGGATAAGCACACAACAGAATTAACTGAAAATAATAGTTCGGATATTGTTTATCAATATATTACAGTAGCGAAAAAAATATTTCCAAAAGCTTCGATATTAGAAGAATTTACCAAACCAACAACGTTTGATCTAGTTACAACAATTACCTTCGATAAAAATAAAAATATAAGTGTGAATAATTCAAAAGGTATCAACTCATATCAAACGTATTTTCAATTATTTAGTAAAGAGCATTTAGAACAAGTTTTTCTAAAAGGGCAATCAAGCGGTAAAATTACTTTTGAAAGTCTTAAAGAATTTTTAGAAAACAACACTTGGTATAATGACGTTAATGTTATAATTAACCCCGATGGAAAAGACTATTCTTTTAAATGGATAGATTTTATTTTGCCACCATTAAAATTGTTTTTTGAGCAGTCAGAAAAGGATTTTGAAAATAATTCACATACTCCAGAAGGTTACATATTGGCAATTGATTCTTTATGTTTAAAATTTGAAGGGGTATTAAGAGATTTTTCAAATAAAATAGGCGCACAAATAATCGAAGGAGACACATCGAAAACAGAAATGCGCGTAAGTTTCGACAATTTATTTGACAATGAAAAGTTTACAAAAATTATTCCTGAGGATGATGTAGCATTTTTCAAGTTTTTGTTTACTTCAAAAGGAATTAATTTAAGAAATAATGTGGCACATAGTTTTTATGCGCCTAAAGATTATTCTGTTTCAATGATTTGGATGTTAATCTGTGCATTTTTGAAATTAGGAAATTTTAAATTTAAGTAATAATTTAAGGCTATAACCTTAGATTATAATAAAATTATTAGGCAATAGCCTTAAAAATAAAACCAAATGGCAAACGATTATTCAGAAGATAAGCTAATAGAGCAAACCTGTATTGATATTTTCAAAAATCAATTGCATTGGGAAATTGCAAATGTGTACCAAGGGGAAACCTTTGGCGAAAACGGCACTATTGGCAGAGCCAGTGAGGCGGATGTCTTACTAAAAAATCGTTTCTATAAAGCTATTAAAAAAATCAATCCTCATTTACCCCAGCAAGCCTATGACATGGCCTATCAAATCATCAATAGCGATGATGCCACCAAGAGTTTGCCAGACCTCAATCAGGAGAAACACAACTTCCTGAAAGAAGGAATTCCTGTTACTTACAAGAATGACAAGGGAGAAATTGTCCGCAATAAGAAAATCAAGGTTTTTGATTTTGATAACGTGGAGGAAAATAATTTTCTTGCCGTACAGCAATTGTGGGTAGAAGGCAAATCTAAAAGAAGAAAACGTCCGGACATAGTAGGTTTTATTAATGGAATTCCGCTATTGTTTGTGGAACTCAAAGCCCATCATAGAAAGATAAAAGTAGCTTTTGAGACCAACTTAAAAGACTACAAACAGACCATCCCTAAAATGTTTCACACTAATGCTTTTATCATTCTAAGCAATGGCCATGAAAGCAAAATAGGAGCCATCACTTCTAAGTTTGAGCATTTCAATGACTGGAAGCGTATCACTGAAGAGCAGGAAGGAATCATAAGTTTAGATTCGATACTCAAAGGGGTTTGCGAGAAAACCAGAATGATAGATTTGTTCGAGAACTTTGTGTTATTCGACAACTCCATTGGCTCCGTGGTGAAATTAATAGCCAGAAACCATCAGTTCATAGGTGTTAATAAAGCCGTAGGACATTTTCAATCCGTACAAGAACAAGCAAAAAAAGGACTTATAACGAAAGAAGACGCACAGAAGCTAGGAGTGTTTTGGCATACTCAGGGAAGCGGAAAAAGCTATTCTATGGTATTCCTTTGCCAGAAGATTTTACGTGCTCTAGGAGGCGGTTACACCTTCCTATTGGTGACAGACAGAAACGAACTAGACACCCAGATATACAACACTTTTACAGGAGTAGGAGCTGTCAAAGATGTCAATGTAAAAGCCACTAGCGGGGAACACCTGAAGCAATTATTAAAAACAGACCAACGCTATATTTTCTCCCTTATACACAAATTCAACTTTGAAGAAACCATAACCGAGAGGGATAACATAATTGTAATCTCAGATGAAGCACATCGTACACAAGGAGGTTCTCTTGCTTTAAATTTACGAAAGGCATTACCCAACGCTTCCTTTATTGGATTTACGGGAACACCACTTTTTAAGGATGATGAATTGACCCGCAGGATTTTTGGTGAATATGTGTCTAAATATGATTTCAAACGCTCTATTGAAGATGGAGCAACCGTTCCCTTATACTATGAAAATAGAGGAGAAAAGTTGCGACTTGACAATCCGATAATCAATGACCAAATAAGAGAAGCCATTGAGCAGGAAGATTTAGACAGTGACCAACAAGACAAACTAAAGAAACTGTTTGCCCGAGAATATCCAATACTTACAGCCGAAAAACGATTGAGAGCCATTGCCAAAGATGTTGTTTCTCATTTTAATGGACGGGGCTATAAAGGAAAAGCCATGTTTGTGGCTATGGATAAAGTGACTGCGGTAAAAATGTATGATTTGATTTCCGAAGAATGGGAAACCTATCTACAGACTCGTAAAAAAGAAATTGATAAAATCGAGGACTTACAGGAACAACTCTCTCAACAACGAGATTGGGACTGGGCAAAAGAAACAGAAATTAGCGTTATAGTAAGCCACGAACAAAACGAAATTGACAAGTTTGAAGGTTGGGGATTAGACATAGAGCCACACCGCTTAAAAATGAATACCCGAGACCTAGAAAAGGAGTTTAAAGAAAAGAATCATCCCTTCCGTATTGCTATTGTTTGCGCCATGTGGATTACTGGATTTGACGTAAAAAGTTTGTCAACTCTTTATCTGGACAAACCGATGAAATCGCATACGTTGATGCAAACTATCGCCAGAGCAAACAGGGTTCATGAGGGCAAAAATAACGGCTTGATAGTCGATTATATAGAAACATACAAAGCTTTACTTGAAGCCTTGGCTATCTACGGAAGCACGGACGGAAAAGGCACTGGCGGAGGCGGCATAGAAGCGCCTGTGAGACCACTGGAGGAGCTAATTGCAGATTTGGAGGAAACAGTACAGGCAACAGAATTATTCCTTCAGGACGAGTGCAAATTCAACATCTCATTAATCACAGAACAAGAAGATAACTTGTACCGTATTAAATACATTCAAGAAGGCTTAAATGCAGTTTGCCAAAAGGATGAAACGAAGAACAAATTTGGAGTTCTCGCACGTGAGGTTTTCAAGAAATACAAAGCCTTGATGCCTGATAATTCCATCTATCAGTATAAAGAAAGACGAGATGCTATCAATGCTGTCTATGCGTTACTGAACGACAAAATTGACGAAGCTGATATCACGCATATCATCTCACAAGTTCAACGTGTGGTGAATGAATCGATTGAAAGTTTAGATGTGCTTTTGGAACAGGCCGAAGGCTACGGTCAAAAGATAGATTTAAGCGGTCTGGACTTTAAGAAAATTGAAGAGGAGTTTCTTAAAATAAAAGACAACAAAAACATAGCTGTTCAGTCACTCAAAGACCGAGTGAATAAAAAATTGAATCGCCTCTTAGACCAGAACCCCCTACGAATCGATTATTACGAGCGCTATCAGGAAATCATCGAAAATTACAACAACGGTAAAGAATACATTACTGTCAAGGAATTGTTTGACCAGTTAATCCTGATGCTTGGTGATTTGTCTGAAGAAGAGAAACGAGCAGAACGAGAAAGTCTTACTGATGACGAACTGACCGTTTTTGATATGCTTAATACAGGAAAGAAAGTAAACGACAAAGAGAGACTAGAAATAAAAGACACCGCCCGAAAACTTCTGAGTAGATTAACAACCAACGAGTTTACCGTCGATCGCTGGGCCGAGAAAGTGCAAACTGCATCCGCTGTAAAAAAAGCAGTCAATGATTACTTATATAGTACACTCCCCCATCCAACATACGGCGATGGCGATATCGTAGTAAAAACAGAAATCCTGTTCAACTACTTCAAAACTAGATATGCCGATTATAGTAGGGTGGCATAATTAAAAAATGTATGGGATTTTCACAAAGAATGGGATTGAAACCTTGCTTCTGACATATGTCCTAAAAACAACAAAAATGTAATGTTATTTTTCACCTATGTCCGAAAAATTGTAAGAATGCCTTACTAAACTAAAAATATGAATAAAGAACAAACTGTTATCGATTTTGCAACTTTTACTCTTATGGATGTTGAGGAATTGATTCAATGGAATATCATAAATTTTTTTGGACAAAAAGATGAACACGACCCTTTTTCTGATAAAAAAATTTTAGAATATGAGGATTTTATAAAAGAAGGTATTCTTACAAGCGAGATAATTTTAAATCAAAATTGTAATCTCGAATTAAAATCAATTTCTGATTTGCTTAGTACTGTAGAAATAAATAATTTATTGAACTATCTAAATGAAAATTTTACAGAGGGTTATCCCGATGGAGACGGTTTTGGTCCGCCAACAAATTTAAAATTTACAACGTCGGATTTATACAGGCTATTTAATAAATATCTTGAATTAAGAAAATATAATCAAAATGTTTTTATAAGTTATTACAAACAAATGCTTCATATTATTGAGTTTGATGCTCAAAAATTTATTGAGATAGAGAAGCATAAAATAATTAATATCGAAAAGACAAAAGATTTATTAAATCTCGATTTATCAACAGAATATATTGAAAACAAAAAAAATGAGTATAAAAGAAAACTTTTTAAAAGCATAGAAAATAATAACTTTCAGTTCAAAGGGTTTTCCGATGAAAAAGGTCTTTATTTTGATTTTAATAAATCATTAATCAGTTATTTAGAATTTCTAAACAAAGAAGACCATTCTAAAATTGTATACACAGTTTTTTATAAGGGATTTGAAAATTCACTTGATTATTTACTATACCAATTTTTGGAGGATAAATTATTTAACACTAAAAACATTGAAAATAACGATTCAACTCCAGACAATAAGGATTTATTAAAAGACTTAAGTCATTTGAAAGAAAAGCATAAAAAATTAGTCGTTTTTTTGAGTACTAAAAATTTTATCGAATCTGAAATAGATGTTATTTTGAATATTCTTGCTAACAATAAATACAGTAATTTAAACAAACGTAATATTTCAGACATAAACCAAATTGAATTTTATAATTTTTGTTATTTGTTTTACATTTTAGAATATTTCGAAGAAAATGAAAACATTGATTTTTCGAAGCTAAAAAACTTTAAATATATTTTAAATTTTGACAAAAAAAATATTTTAAATTACAGTAAAACGGATTACCAAAAGTATTTTAAAGGAATTGATTCTCATACCAAAAAGATAGATAAACTGTATGAAAAAATAGAAAAAGACCTTCAAATAACAAAAGAAAGATTAAAGCCAATTCCATAATTTTTTCATTTTTTAAAATCCCTTTATTTTCCCTTTGTCCCTTTTTTAAGATTTGTAGAATAAATCATAAAACACTACAAATGAACGAACAAAGACTACAACTGATTCAAATATCAGTTACTGATTTAAGAGATTTAATCTCTGACTGCATTGCAGCCGAACTTCAGAAGGTTATGAATTTTACATCACAAGCCCCAAAACCAGAAACAGAAATTCTCACACGAGAACAAACGAAAGACCTTTTAGGTATTTCTTATGTTACGCTCTGGAAGTATAATAGAGACGGTACTTTACAGGCTCGTAAAGTAAAGGGCAAAGTTTTCTATTTACGCCAAGACATTAATAACCTTTTAAACAATGTCGCATAATGGAAAGTGTATTATTAGTACCAGAAATGGCAGAAACAGTAATCAACATCAATATTATTGATTTGGTTGATTCCAATTTAAAAAAGGAAGTAGCATTATTTATTCTAGGCAGCTTTGTCTACGAAACAGCCAATCAGGAAGGAGAGCGCAGATTCAGTAATTTCATTAAAGAAATCCCGAGATTCAACGAGTATTTAAATTACTTACTTGGAAACGGAATGCTTGTGAGAGGAAAATCAAAAGAGACGTATAAATATCATTATGACGTCAGCTGGTCAAGATACTTACAACCATACGATTTTGACAGCATACAAGTGAAAAAAATCATCTCTAAACATTACCCAAATTTGAAGGGTCATTTAGATAATGCATTTGTATTTCTTGAACCAAATTTCAAGATAACATAAACTACAAACGGGCGATTCTGCCCAAAAATTAATCATTTTTTAACCTAAGACAAAAGCGGTGTTTTCCCAACACGTGGCATCGCTTTGTCTTTTTTTTTCTCAACTATGCAAAAAACATATTCCATTTTAGTACCCGAAAACCTCGATTTAGAAGCCAGATTAAAACAGTTTCCCCCAGATTTCAAATACAATATTGATTTTTTTTACTTAATTATACATTTTGTAATTAAAAACCTGGCTTACAAAATTGATAAGAATAAAGAAATTACGACTGAAAAATTATTTATCGGTCTTTCTTCAACAACTTTACAGTCCTTTTGCAGGAATTACAACGAACACATCGATTATCTAATAGAAAATTTTTCGGGAGCAGGACGCATTCTTTGGCGAAGGCCATATACTAAAGGTCACAGTTTTTCTTATAAACTATCCCCGTTTTACGCTAACAAAAAGCTAAAAATTTATACTATTACTGACCAAAATTTGATGAAAAAAATCAAACCTAAATTCGCTTTAAAAATTCAACCTTCAGTCAGGAAACATTATTCCTTCCTCACCAGCTACCTAGACCCAAAAAAAATTACAGTTCAATTGTCTGACGCTTTAAACCACAATGAACGTCTGTACTTAGAAAATTCAGATTACCAAAAATATCTTTTAAACGCTTCAAAAATATTGAAAATGAACAATGGAGAATTCTATATGACACACAAGCCAGAGACTGACGGAAGAATCCATACTTCGCTATCGGGATTCCCTAAAGAGTTCAGAAAATTCTTGCGCTATGAAAATTCCGTTTTGGCCGAAATTGACATTTCCGCATCTGTTCCAACATTTTTATTCTTTATCTTAAGTAATTTAACCAATAACAATTGTCATCTTAATAGTATAATTAATAGTACTAAAACTTATTATAATCATTATATGTTAGTAAAAAAGCGCGTAGCCCTTTGTAGTAAAGAGTTGGAGCAATTTCAAATTCAAATCGGGGAAGGGACCCTATATGAGCGTTTTGTAGACGGGTTTCACACCATCCATTTATTTGATGAAAGGCTAAAACCAGATGAATATTTATTGAGTGCTGTCGAAAAAAAGTTTAACCGCAAATTTGATGGTGATATGGATGATTTAATAAAAGTAGTGAAAACAAATATGCTCTCAATGTTAAACGCAAAGCCCAATACGTTCGTAAACGAAAAAGCAGTTTTTCAATCCTATTTCCCGAAAATGCATTTTTTTATTACGGAGTTAAAAAAGAAAAACCACAGGTTCTATTCCTACCTGACGCTTCAAACCGAAAGCTATTTTATGCTTAACATTGTCGCCCGACAACTGAATAAAGATTTTAGAAAAAAAATTCCATTATTGACTCTTCACGATTGTATCGTAACCACAGAAGATAAAGCAAGTATTGTCAAAACCTTTATGGAAACTACTTTTTTAAAAGAACTAGGCTTTGTTCCGATGCTTAAATCTAAAACATGGGTTTAAGGGGGGGGTTTAATGTCTGTGAGCGTACTGTTACAAGAAAGTATAATCTTACAGGTAAATAATCTTTTACACTCTCAATTATGCTATAATAACAAACCCGCCTAGGTAGCGGGTTTTGTTGTTTAGTGGTCGTGAATGTTGGGTGTTTTATTTCCCTTTAAACAACTCTTCATCTAATCTTGAAAATACAGTACCCATTCTTCTATATTTCATTTTCTTTCCGCTTACACAAAGAGAATACATTCCATTTCCTTTTTGTTCAGAGATATTTAACAATTTTACATCTTTAACCTCGCATTCATTTTCAACTGCAACATGGTTTTTTAAATCCTCTGTTGTTGCGTCGAATTTTTTAAGCCAACTATTTATTCCCTTTTCGCTTTTTGGTTCTACATAATTTGGTTCTAAAGTACAATCGTTTTCAGAAACCACAGTTTTACTTATGTAGTCCCACGTTTTATCACTTTTCAAAACAACTTTTTTTCCGTCTTCTGTCGTTGCAGTTGCGCTTTGAGCTATAGAAATACTCGAAACTATAAATAAGATTGAAATAAATAATTTTTTCATAATTAAAATTTTAAAGTTTATTGTTTTATAAATACAACGCCTGCTGAGGATTCCCATTTAATTTCAGTGTTTGATATTTTACTAAAAGAATAGGTTACTGACTGTCCCATTGGATAATTAATTTTCGCACTGTATGAAGTGCTTGATATTGTCTCTTCAACAGTTACTTTTTCACCTGCTTTTCTAAATGAATCAATTTGTCCTTGTGTACACAGGTCCCCATTTAATATTAGAGTACAAAAATCATTTGAGCTAAATTTAAACCCGAGCCCTTGCCCTTGTAATGCGCCTTCCTGTTTCCATGTTCCTTGAATCCATGTTGGGGGGTTGATATCAGAACTCGAGGTACCGGAGCTATCATCTGAAGATGAACAAGAAAAAATCAAAAGAGCAGTAAAAACATAAAGTAAATTTTTCATAATATATATTTAGGTTTGGTTAATCGCATTTCCATCTGATTTTGCTAATGTATCGATACTAAATGACCGATTTTACAATGTTACTAATATTCAGTATTTGAAAAAGCTCTATATTGAGTCTTTGTAGCAATTTTTTTATAATTGTTAACGAGGATTAAATTAAAAATCACGCCCGTGAATTTAACAAATATAACACTACTAATTAAAAGAAAACATACCCACAATTAGTGATATTTGCTAAAATATTAAGATGTTTTATAAAAACGTTACGGTTTACCTCAATTTGAGTTATTAATATGCCTGCTTGCAAGTAAGTCTCTTAAGAGTATACCACGAATAATGAAAAGCAATGGAAGAAAATTGACTGTCTTTGTTTCTTTAATTATATAGCTACATTCTCGGCTTCAGTTTAATTTTTAAGCCATATGAAATTACCGTTCATCTTTATTTCACTGCTAATCCAATCAATCTCCAATAGTTCAGGGAGTTCTTGATTGATCAAACATGTGATGCTGTTTCCCGCTCCGTGAATAAGCTGCTCAAATGCGACGACAAAATCACGCTCAAAGACAAATCCTTTAGGGATTAAAATGGTATCAATGATCTTCTGCAATTCCCAAGCGGGCTCGTTCATTTCAGTCATGACCAAGAGCTTCCCATTCGTCTTTCCCCATAGGTTGTTTTCTACGGAAAAATCGTTTACCGAGAGCCCATATTTGTTTAGACTGGAAACATTAATGATTAGGTTGGTGAAGGTGATGTCAATTTTATCACTGTCAATAAAATGGATAGCCATAATGATTTGAATTAAGTTAATAATTTACAGAACATCTTGACAATAAAAAAGGGAGTTGAATAGCACTTTATTTTGGCGGGCTGCCCTCATCTTATTTACCACCGTGGACTCTCGTCTCGGTTGGTTTCTTTCTCCCGGAGGGAAAGAATCTTGATGTTTGAAGGGTAAATATAGAATTATTTTTTGGATTTATCGATATGGAACTTAACGTGACCTACCAAATGATGCTTATTCTATGCCTATAGAAGGTCAACTAGAAGGTGTGTTTTTTATCGTACTCGTTCACCTATTTTACTATAGTGCGGACTACTTGTGTTTTTAACACTTTTTAACAAAGGGAATTGCCAGTGCTTTATGCAATATCTAGAATTTTTTTTGCCAAATTTTTTTTAAAATCCCTTTCGTTATCTTCACATAAATGACCTTTAGAATACCCCGGCACCCCGTAGACGAGAATTCTCCACCCCCCCCTATTAAATGTTGAAAAAGAAGTTTATTCCATTAGTTAAATAAAATACGTAGTCGAAGTTTCATTAGGTTAAATAGGTTCATTTACACACACAATTATGAAAGAGGGGATGTATTGGGGGAATACAAAAAGCAAAAAAGACTTAAAAAACTGATTAACAGCTGTTTAAGTCTTAATGTATGTGCGGATAATAGGACTCGAACCTACACGCCTTGCGGCACCAGATCCTAAGTCTGGCATGTCTACCAATTTCACCATATCCGCGTGCAATTGTGGGTGCAAATATAGTCATAAGTTTGAACTTTCAAAACATTTTTTAAAAAAATTTTTAATTCTATTTTTTGTACTTTTGAAACTATAAAAAATTAGTTAATAAATGGAAAATATCAAGTCATACGTACAAGAAAACAAAGACCGTTTTATCAACGAGTTAATAGAATTATTAAAAATGCCATCTGTAAGTGCAGATGCAGCCTACTCGCAAGATGTTATTGAGACTTCTGAAGCGGTAAAAGTAAGTCTGGAAAAAGCAGGTTGTGATTTTGTAGAAATCTGTGAAACTGACGGTTACCCTATTGTTTATGGTGAAAAAATAATTGACAAAAACTTGCCAACGGTATTAGTTTATGGTCATTATGATGTACAGCCGGCAGACCCGATGGAGCTTTGGACTTCTCCCCCATTTGAGCCTGTGATAAAAAAAACCGACATTCATCCGGAAGGAGCCATTTTTGCACGTGGTGCCTGTGATGATAAAGGACAAATGTACATGCACGTAAAAGCATTCGAATACATGATCCAAAGTAATACTTTGCCTTGTAACGTGAAATTCATGATTGAAGGTGAAGAAGAAGTAGGAAGTGTAAACTTAAAAACCTTTGTTGAAAACAACAATGAAAAGCTTAAAAATGATGTGATTTTAATTTCAGACACTGGAATGATCTCAAATCAACAACCTTCTATTACAACAGGTCTTCGCGGATTAAGTTATGTCGAAGTAGAAGTTACAGGACCCAACCGTGATTTACATTCCGGTTTATACGGTGGTGCAGTGGCTAATCCAATCAATATTTTGGCAAAAATGATTGCTTCTCTTCATGACGAAAACAATCATATTACCATTCCTGGATTTTATGACAATGTAGAGGAACTATCTCTTGAAGAAAGAGCCGAAATGGCAAAAGCGCCATTCAGCTTGGAAAAATATAAAAAAGCACTTGACCTGAAAGACGTTTATGGCGAAAAAGGATATGTGACTAACGAAAGAAACTCTATTCGTCCTACATTAGACGTAAACGGAATCTGGGGAGGTTATACTGGTGCAGGAGCAAAAACGGTTATCGCAAGTCAAGCGTTCGCTAAAATCTCCATGCGTTTAGTACCCAACCAAGAATGGGAGCAAATTACTGAGTTATTCACTAAACACTTCATGAGCCTCGCTCCTGCTGGAGTAACCGTAAAAGTTACACCACATCACGGAGGTCAGGGTTATGTAACTCCTATCGACAGCATAGGGTACAAGGCCGCTAACATGGCATATACGGAGACTTTTGGAGTTCCGGCTATTCCAGTTCGTTCTGGCGGAAGTATCCCTATTGTAGCTTTATTCGAAAAAGAATTAAAAAGCAAAACAATCCTAATGGGATTTGGTTTAGATAGCGATGCCATTCACTCGCCAAACGAACATTTCGGAATCTTCAATTACCTTAAAGGAATCGAAACTATTCCGTTGTTTTACAAATATTTTGTAGAGTTGTCTAAATAACATTTCTTAGATACTGAAAGTTCCAGTTTTTTTTAAAAAAGAACAAAACAAAAAAGTATCGAAAATCTTTTTAAAATAAATAATCCGCTCCTCTAGACTGAACCCAAAAGTTTGGACAAATTTATAATTAATTTTGATAATAATGAGCTCGATATTGTATCGGGCTCATT
>NZ_JASMRI010000042.1:0-20833 GCF_041431375.1 Flavobacterium sp. Arc3
GCGGTCTGGACGGGACTCGAACCCGCGACCCCCTGCGTGACAGGCAGGTATTCTAACCAACTGAACTACCAAACCTCTGCGTTATTGCGGTTGCAAAGATACAATACCTTTCGACTTACGCAAGCATTTGTAATTAAAAAATAAATATTTTTTTAAACCCCCTAGCCAAAACTTTGTTTTTCAGCTAAGTATGTCAGCAAAACTTTTTCAAAATTATCACTAACATTCACCGGAACGTACTTAATCTTATTTTGAGCACAGCTTAAAGCCAGTTTTTTAAAATACAAAGCTGCTTGTTTTTCATATTCTTGCTTCACATTATCAGCAAAAACCGAAATGGATTCACCAGTCTCTACATCAATGAACTTCCTGGGAGTATTATCAAAGTTAAAAGTCAATTCTGTTTTAGCGTCTACAACATGAAATAAGACCACCTTATGCTTGTTATGTTTTAAATGTTGCAATGCGCTAAACAGTTTCTCCTCTCCCGAGTCAGATTGAAACATGTCTGTAAATAATATAATCATGGAACGCCTATGCATTTTTTCGGCAATCTGATGTAAAAAAGTAATTGTATCTGTATTTTTTTTAACCTTGGGTTTAACTAAAGTGTTCTCAAGTGCATTCAACACCATTCGATGATGGCGGTCGCTTCCTTTCTCTGGCGAATAATACTCATAGGTATCTGAAAACACACTTAACCCTATAGCATCCCGTTGTTTCTTTAACAGATTCATTAAAACAGCCGAAGCCAAAACAGAAAAACCAATTTTATTCTCGTAAAAATTTTGCTTCGGTTTTAATTCAGGATAATGCATTGACGAAGAATTATCAATAATAATATGACACCGTAAATTAGTTTCCTCCTCAAAACGCTTTGTATACAAGCGATCTGTCCTAGCAAATAGCTTCCAATCGATGTGCTTAGTACTCTCACCAACATTATACACTTTATGCTCAGCAAATTCAGCCGAAAACCCATGAAACGGACTCTTGTGCATCCCTGAGATAAATCCTTCTACCACCTGATTAGCCAATAGTTCAAGATGCTGAAAACTTGAAACTTTTTCTATATGCGACTCAATCTTCATACTACTCTTTTTTTATTAGTTGCGCACGAGATAAATCATCTGTGGCTTGCAGCAATTTCCTTTTTAAAATTGGACTGAATTTTGGATTTTGCTTTAAGAAATCGTTCATTATATTCAAAGCCTCTTCAGAAGAGTATTTACCAATACTATTAACCAGCCATGCCTTTGGAAAAAAAATATCTCCAGTGAGCTGAATTTCTTCAACTAAATCTAAATTGCTTTTTAAATACTTGATAGCATTCTTTTGAAGCAAAGGATGATGAATATTAGCTAATGCTGTTTGTACCCAAGATTCTTTTTCCCTATTCTTCTCGTCTTTTAATGATTCCATAAAAGCGTCTTTTACAACTTCATCATTAGATAACGAAGGTTGTAAAAAATCAAATCGCTTAAGCTTATCTGGATTACTAATCCTTTGTCTTGCTTCCACAAGAATTTTATCCGATTTTTCATGTTTAAATATCGCTAATTTCATCGCTACATTACTAAAATCATCCTCGTTTAATTTTAAGCCAGCGATTACCAACTCTTTATTCCATACCTGGTATAATTTTTCTTTAGCAGTGTTTGTGTAAGCGAAGTCCTCAAACAAGCCAAATAAAGTTTTTTTAATATTAGAAGGTAAATCCTCTTGCAATCTATTATAGACTGTTTCCTCTAAAGCACTTTGACTGGCTGTCTTTTGATTCTCAGTCAGAAAATACCAATGTAAAGAGCTCAGTTGATTTGCCAGTAACTTTACAATAAGCTCATTATTTTCAACTTTGAGTCCCCTCAAACAGTTATCAAAAGCTAATTTTGGAGAAATAGTACCCGATAACGTATTTTCATAAAGGTTGATATAACTATAAGCACGCGCGACCTCATCATTAATTTCCGGAATACGATTTAAATCCCTACTATTTATTGGAAACACGCCATAACCATATCCATTATAATTATATACAATCGCCAATGGTTTCTCAAGACCTACTGCTTCCTTTATATTTGTTACGCGTCCATTTACGGCTACTTTAATTATCTTGGTCGTTTTAGGATAAACCAATCCAATTTCAAATATTTGCGGCCATATATTTGAAGAGCCGTCCTCAGCATGCTGTTTGATTACAAAATTTTTAATCCTTGAATCACTATCATAACTAACTTCATCTGTAAAAATAGCTCTGCCTGACTTGTTAACCCAAACCTTGCTCCACTTTTTTAAATTCACAGTAGTTTCGGCATCAAGAATCGCAACAAGGTCATTCCAATCAGCATTATCATAAGCATACTTACTAATATATTTCTGAATTCCTTTCTTAAATGCCTCTAAACCCATTGTAGCCTCTAACTGACGCATCATAATAGGAGCTTTATGATAGATTATACCACCATAAAGAGAACCAGCATCTTTGAGGTTTGCTAATTCTTGACGAATAGCATGGGTTCCTTTAGTACGGTCCTCATCATAAGCTGCAGGATAATGTGCCGTCAGGAATTGTAAATTATGGTTTGTATTAGGAAATGCAGGATTCATTATTTTATCGGCCATGAAATTAGCAAATACTTCTTTCATCCAAACATCATCAAACCATTTCATCGTTACTAAATCCCCAAACCACATGTGAGAAGTTTCGTGAGCAATTAGCTTTCCTCTATTTAATTTTTCGCTTTCTGTAGCATTTTGGTCTAAAAACAATGTCCCTTCTCTATATTGTATAGCGCCTACATGCTCCATTCCTCCATATTGAAAAACAGGAATAGCAGCAAAGTCCATTTTCTTGAAAGGAAATAAATATTGAGTATAGTTTTCCAGATAAGAAACTGCCTGACGGTGTAAATCAAAAATAGTATCTGTACTTTCCTTTATTTTTTCAGCGTTATTTTCCCTATAAAGCATCGTCATAGGAAAATCATCAAGCGTCTGAGCTGTACTTTTAAAATTACCAGCGACAAATGAAAACAAATAAGTACTCATTTTGTCTGATTTTTCAAATTCGTACTTAATAAAATCTCCTTGTTCTATTTTCTTCTCAACCGGAGCACCTGCCAAAACTAACCACTCCTTAGATGCGGTAATAGTTAGACTATAACTTGCTTTAATATCGGGTTGATCAAAACACGGAAATAAAGTACTGGCTCTATCAGGAACTAATAAGGTATATAAAAAATCATCGTTCCTATTTAATGATAGATTTCCGGCAATAAACATTATTTCAATCGTATTGATCCCTTTAACCAGCTGTTCTTTTGGTATAATTATATGTTCCTTCTCTTGTAACACAGGCACACTTTTACCGTTTACAATAATCTTTGTTAGATTTTCTTTTTTCTCATTAAAATCCAAATACAATGGCGATTGCACGCTTTTAATGCTGAGATTTAAAATAAGGGAAGATGAAATAGGCTTTTCTTTTTCTTTTGGTAAATCAAATGAAAGAGCATAAGAAATATCAGAGACCTGACTTTTACGGAATACCGCCAATTCTTTAGATATACCGTTTTCTACCAAAGTAGCCTTTTTAGCTGATTGACAAGAAAACAGCAAAGAAACCAAACACAGTAACCAAAAATTTAATTTCATTATACCTTAGATTTATATATAGGCTAAAAATAAAAAAAGTTTGACCTAAGTCAAACTTTTTTACCTGAATTACTTCAGATGGTATAAAAATTATAATCTACCGATTACAACAACGCGTCTAAACTATCTGCGTAAGTTTGCTTAGGAGCTACTCCTACTTGCTTCCCTACAACTTCTCCGTTATGAAAAACCAAAACCGTTGGAATGTTTCTCACACCGTATTTTGCAGCAAATTCTTGGTTTGCATCAACATCTACTTTCCCGATAACTACTTTTCCGTCGTATTCAGTACTTAATTCGTCAATGATTGGCCCAACCATTCTACAAGGCCCACACCATGCTGCCCAAAAATCTACCATTACTGGTTTATCTGATTTTAAAACTACTTCTTCAAAAGTAGCATCTGTTATTGCTAATGCCATAATTTCTCTATTTAAAATTTAAGGTTCTGATCTCATTCAAAACCGGAATACAAATTTAGGCATTTAAACCAAATGAAACACTATCCTCAAATTAGTTTTGGCTATGAAAGTATTGTCAATAATTATAAAAACTATTTTAAAGATTGATTTGCTTTCAATTAGAAGCTAGTCCTGCTCTTCGCTATATCTTTTTATTCTGAACTTGTTTCAGTATCCTGAAACAAGTTCAGAATAAAAAGGATGCCGCTGCGATCAGGGCTAAAGCATTTGTATTACTCTAAAACTTTCATCCAAAAAAAAGACCCTCTTTTTAGAAGGTCTTTATATAATTTATTGTCGTTAGAATTACAAACTGTATTTTAAACCTACAGTTAATCCAACTCCACTAATACTAATATAAGAACTTAAATCATCTCCTGCTTTATTTTCATCATAACCAGCAGCATTTGTTGTTTTACTATTAGAAGTATTATTCAAACTACTACCATAATTTATATTGATTTCCGAATTTGAAATATGTAATGGATGTCCAACAGGTAAATCAAAACCATTAGCTCCATTAACAGTATAATCTGTTACTTCTTTATTTTTACCATGTACAGTAAAATTACGATATTCGATTTCTGCAAATGCTGAAATATTTTTACCTAATTTATATGTTGTACCTAACGAGGCTAAGAAACCAACAGTAGGTTCTGGCTTAATCACATCTTTACGATATACTGGACCAGCAGCTGTTACTGCATTTGTCTTTATATCTAATTGTCCATGAATAGGAACAATTACACCAACTTTAGTATAAGGTTCAAAACCTTTGTGTTCTCCTAAAAACAAGACTAATGCAGGCGCTATATCAAACGCTTTAACCTGCCCTTTTATATCCAAAGCTTTAACACCATCGCTAATAGTTTCAACCATAGTTTTTTCGTTACTAGTGTAATAATTTACACCCATCTCAAAACCTACTCTTGTATTAAATCTATACCCTCCTGTCAAACCAGTTCTAAATCCTTCACCAAAAGAACCTGTTACACTTTCTTTAGATACCAAACTTCCGCCAACATAAACTTGTCTTAAAGGCTCTCTACCATTAACACTTGGAAACTCAGTTGCTGTTGCTTGTACAAAATATGATCCTCCAAGCTTTACATACCAGCCTTTATCAGCTGTATTACTTGCATCATCTTTAGTTTGCCCCAACATTGTCATTGAGCAAACCATCATCCCTAATACTAGTAGGTTCTTTTTCATAGTTTTAAATTTTTGATTTAGTTGTACAAACATATAGAAATTTAAACAATCTTTTACCTACGGAAAAATCGTTTTCGTAAGTATACCTACTAAAAAGGCCTGTTTTTCTAAAACTATGCGTGCATACTATATTTTTTAACTCAATTATTATATTTTAAGCAAAACTTTAACGCTAAAAACTTTAATTCAACTTAAAATTGATCTGCATTTTCTCTAACTCAAACAGCAATTCATTTGAAATTTTTATCTTCAATTTTCTACTAGCCATCGTTAATTTAGTAACCACTTTAATCTCCTCGATTTCAACAGCAGCGGCAGTTTCGGTTTCTATAGATTCAGAGACTTCTAGGGTGTCATTTTCGTCAATAAAATCGTCGGTTCCATTTTCAATAGTAATTGGCGCTGCCTCCACTATTTTCTTGACTTTTTCTAATTCCATAATTTCAAAAGTCACCAGATTATCTCCTTTATTTTCGAAAAAAAGATGACCTAACTTATGTATAAATTCGGGATCTAAGTCACTAATATTAAGCAGTACAATTAGTTTTTTTGCAAAATCATCTAGTACATCCTGTAAATACTGTACTAACATGAACTGTATCCTTGGTTCGCTTTTTTTACCAGTGTCTTGATTAACCCATCCCTCTTTAACCAATACTTTCATATAGGTGAAATTATTTTGAATAAAGAAATGGCGGAACTTGAGGTATTCTTCTCCAAAAATCTTAAACTCATAACTTTCGTCATAACCTTCTAAAGTGAATATCCCCCAGCCTTTTCCGTTTTTAGCAACACGATGCTGTACATTATTTATGATTCCGCCAAAGGTTAAGTTTTTCCCCACATGAAGCTCTAAACTCCGCAGCGCTTCCAGCTTAGCGTTACAAAAATACTTCATCTCAAATTTGTAATCATCTAATGGATGCCCTGATATATAGATTCCTACGACCTCTTTCTCTTTGGCTAATTTCTCCATTGTACTCCAGTCCTCACAAGGAGGAATGATTGGCTCTTCAATTTGTACATCACTACTTTCTCCAAACAAACTGACCTGCGATGAGTTCTCGTTTTCTTGAAATTTAGCACCATACTTTATCGCCTTTTCATAAAAGGTAATTCCGTCACCGTCATCATGAAAATACTGAGAACGCAAAGTCCCATCAAAAGAGTCAAAACCTCCAGCAAGTATAAGGTTCTCTAATGCTTTTTTATTAGCAGCACGCAAATCAATACGTTTAGTCAAGTCAAAAACCGACTTGTACTTCCCGTCTTTTCTGTTTTCGACAATAGTTGCCACTGCTCCCGCTCCTACCCCTTTTATAGCTCCCATCCCAAAACGTACCGCATAATTATCGTTTACAGTAAATTTATAGAAGGACTCATTTACATCTGGCCCTAATACCTCAAGCCCCATTCGCTTGCATTCCTCCATAAAGAAAGAAACTTGTTTAATGTCACTCATATTATTAGACAAAACCGCAGCCATATATTCGGCCGGATAGTTGGCTTTTAGATAGGCCGTTTGATAAGCAATCCACGCATAGCAGGTAGAGTGCGATTTATTAAAGGCATATTCTGCAAAGGCTTCCCAGTCTTTCCAAATTTTTTCTAGCTTATCTTCTGGATGCCCTTTGGCCGCAGCCTGACTAATGAACTTAGGTTTCATCTTATCAAGTACATCCTTTTGTTTTTTCCCCATCGCTTTACGCAAAACATCGGCATCACCTTTTGAGAAATCAGCCAGTTTTTGAGACAAAAGCATTACCTGTTCTTGGTAAACAGTAATTCCGTAAGTATCTTTTAATAATTCTTCACAGGCATCAAGGTCATAAATAATCTCCTCTTCCCCATTTTTCCTTTTTACAAAACTCGGAATGTAGGCAATCGGTCCCGGACGGTATAACGCATTCATGGCAATCAAATCTGGAAAAACCGTTGGCTTCAATTCCTTCATGTATTTCTGCATCCCGGCAGATTCATATTGAAAAATCCCCACTGTTTCCCCGCGTTGGAAAAGCTCGTATGTTTTTAAATCATCAATAGGAAAGGTATCTGGATCGAGATCAATTCCATTTCTATATTTTACTAATTTAACCGTGTCTTTTATAAGTGTTAGGGTTTTCAAACCCAAGAAGTCCATTTTTAATAATCCCGCAGTTTCCACGACTGAGTTATCAAACTGTGTCACATACAAATCAGAATCTTTGGCGGTAGCCACAGGAACAAAATCAGTAATATCACTTGGCGTAATAATCACCCCACAGGCATGTATTCCCGTATTTCTTAAATTCCCCTCCAGCACTTTAGCTTGCTGAATCGTCTCACCTCCTAAATCATCCTCACCAGCCAGAGCGATTAATTCTTTTATTTTGTCAAACTCTTCTGGACGAACCGCTTTTCTTATTAAGGCTTCGTCTTCATTTAAAAATCGGGCTAGATTCCATTTCCCAGGCATCATCCCCGGAATTAATTTGGCAATTTTATCAGCTTCAAATAAAGGTAAATCCAATACACGAGCAGTATCTCTAATTGCCGATTTAGTAGCCATTTTACCATAAGTGATAATTTGAGCTACTTGCTTTGAACCATATTTCCTTATCACATAATCCATGACACTGCTTCGTCCTTCGTCATCAAAATCGATGTCAATATCGGGTAGTGACACACGATCGGGATTCAGGAAACGCTCAAAAAGCAGATTATACATCAACGGGTCAATGTTTGTAATTTTCAAACAATAAGCTACTACTGATCCTGCCGCAGATCCACGCCCTGGACCTACTGAAACGCCCATACTTCGGGCTTCGGCGATAAGATCCTGTACAATCAGGAAATATCCCGGATAACCAGAGTTAGAAATAGTTAATAATTCAAAATCTAAACGTTCCCTAATTACTTCTGTAATTTCAGGATATCTTCTATTTGCCCCTTCGTAAGTAAGATGTCGCAAATACGCATTTTCTCCTCTCACTCCACCATCCACAGCATCTTCTGCAACGTAAAACTCCTCAGGAATTTCAAATTTAGGTAACAATACCTCCCTTGCTAAATTGTAAATTTCAATTTTATCCACAATTTCAGACAAGTTGAAGATAGCTTCAGGTAAATCCGTAAATAGCTGCTTCATCTCGTCACCAGTCTTGAAATAGTATTCCTGATTGGGCAATCCAAAACGATATCCGCGACCACGACCTATTGGTGTAGTTTGCTTTTCACCATCACGAACACACAATAAAATATCGTGTGCATTGGCATTTTCTTTATCTATATAAAACGTATTATTAGTAGCCACTATTTTTACTTCGTGCTTTCTAGCCAAAGAAATCAAAGTAGTATTCACTCTATTTTCATCCTCTTGATTGTGACGCATCACCTCAATATAGAAGTCTTCCTTGAACTCATCTTTCCACCATAGCAAAGCTTCTTCGGCTTGGTTTTCACCAAGATTTAAAACCTTATTTGGAATTTCTCCATTAAGGTTTCCTGATAATACAATGATGTCCTCTTTGTATTGCTGAATAACTTTCTTGTCAATTCTAGGTACATAATAAAAACCTTGAGTATAGGCAATCGACGACATTTTAGCCAAATTATGATATCCTTTTTTGGTCTTCGCCAAAAGGACTATTTGGTATCCGTTGTCTTTGCGGGATTTGTCTTTATGGTCTTCACAAACAAAAAACTCACAGCCTACAATAGGTTTCATGGGAACCTCCGTTGGTTCCTCACCGTTTTCGATTAATGCTGCATTTTTGGCTTCAGCCGCTTTATTATGGTTTAAAACATCACGAACAAAGTGAAAAGCCCCCATTAAGTTAGCATGATCCGTCATGGCAACTGCAGGCATTTTCTCCTTTGAAGCCGCTTTTACAAGCTGCGGTATACTTATTGTCGATTGTAAAACGGAGAATTGAGTGTGATTATGTAAATGGACATAATCTGTATCAACCAGTACTTTCTTATTCTGTGATAGTTCCTGTTTTGAAACCGTTGCTGTTTGCTTTTCGCCAAATTGCTGACGGATTGCATCAGAAGCTTGTTTTAAATTGATGTGCTTTAAACCAATAAGCTGAATCTCTCTTGGATTCTTACTCTGGAATTCATGGAAATAACCAGCTGGCACGTCCAGTTGCTCTTTGGTAAAATCTTCTCTTCTAATTAATTCTAAGAAACAACGTGTAGTTGCCTCGACATCGGCAGTGGCGTTGTGCGCTTCTCCAAATGCCTTATTAAAAAGAAAACTGTGTAATTCGGTTAACGTTGGTAATTTAAATCTTCCTCCACGACCACCGGGTAGTTTTAATAAAGAAGCAGTCACTTCTGTACAGGTATCTAGAACTGGCATAGTACTCATCTGGCTTTCCACTCCCAAACGATGAAACTCACAACCCATTATATTAACGTCAAAACCTAGATTCTGACCTACAATAAATTTAGCTTTACCCAATGCCACATTGAATTTCTCCAAAACTTCCGCTAAGGAGATTCCGTTTTCTGCTGCTAATTCAGTAGAAATACCGTGAATTCTTTCCGCATCATACGGAATATTAAATCCATCC
This sequence comes from Flavobacterium sp. Arc3, assembly GCF_041431375.1. Classification (NCBI taxonomy): domain Bacteria; kingdom Pseudomonadati; phylum Bacteroidota; class Flavobacteriia; order Flavobacteriales; family Flavobacteriaceae; genus Flavobacterium; species Flavobacterium sp. Arc3. Next base: position 9,887 of record NZ_JASMRI010000042.1, read on the forward strand.
GGTTTTACTAAATAATCTTGATGTTCGATGAGTTTCCCCATATCATCATGTAGCTGCCATGCAATTTGTATACAACGTGGCCAGTTATTAGTATCAGTGATGGGTGCATCCCAACGCTTTGGTAATCCTGTAGTTTCAGTATCGAATATTAAATACATATCTGTAAATGAGGTGATTGCAATTTGTGCGAAGTGCAAAAAATGAATTTCAAATTTAGCTCTTTTTTAAACCAATGAAAAAGGAAGTTATCAACAAAAAAAATAATAAAAGCACGGTTTAAATTCATCTTTATAAGTTCGTTAAAACTTAACATAAGACTCACCTATTCAAAATTAATACTATTCATGAATAATTCTTTTCTCTCCTGTAAATTCTTTTGATTTGCTAAAAACAAAAGATAATCAATCTTTGGATGTCGTAGTATTGAAGTAAAAAAACTGACGGGAAAATGATTTTAAACTAGCATTAAACCAACTATAAAACACTAAAAACGAACTCAAACAAAGTCTCTCAAAAAGAAGTTTCATTGCTAATTTAATAAAACAAACCGTTTTGAATTGCTTTATTTCAAAAAACAACACTAAAAAGAACTTCATATACCACACTATTCTTAAAAACCAAACTAGAGTTAAATATTATATTTCTATAAATGCAAAATCCTAAAAAAAAAGTTCTGCATCTAATTACAAAATGTAGAATCTAAATAAAAGAACTACTTAGCCATTGAAACTAACTTTGGGTATCGTATAAATTGAAATATCGCAGTTGACACTTTAACGACTTTTTTTAATTTTGTTACTTATTACGATGATTAGAAAAGCTAGCATTGTAAAATTACAATTAAAAAATAATAAAATGAGCACTACATTATTTGACAAAGTATGGGATTCGCACGTTGTGCGTAAAATTGAAGATGGACCAGATGTGTTTTTTATTGACCGTCATTTCATTCATGAAGTTACAAGTCCTGTTGCTTTTTTAGGTTTAAAATCTAGAAATATTAAAGTTTTATACCCAGAGCGTACTTTTGCTACTGCAGATCATAATACACCCACAATTAACCAACACCTACCTGTTGAAGATCCACTTTCTGCGAATCAACTTAAAGCATTAGAAGACAATGCTGCTGAATATGGTATTTCTCACTGGGGACTTGGTGATCCGAAAAATGGAATTGTACACGTGGTAGGTCCTGAAAACGGAATCACATTACCCGGTGCAACTATTGTTTGTGGAGATTCACATACTTCAACTCACGGTGCTTTTGGTGCGATTGCTTTTGGAATCGGAACTTCTGAGGTTGAAATGGTTATGGCCACACAATGTATTATGCAGCCTAAACCAAAGAAAATGCGTATCAACGTAAATGGAACTTTGAGCAAAGGTGTAGGACCAAAAGATGTTGCACTTTATATTATCGCTCAATTAACTACTTCGGGAGGTACAGGATATTTTGCTGAATACGCCGGAAATGTTTTTGAGGAAATGTCAATGGAAGGTCGTATGACCGTATGTAACTTGAGTATCGAAATGGGTGCTCGCGGTGGTATGATTGCTCCTGACCAAAAAACATTTGACTTTTTAGAAGGAAGGTTATTCGCGCCAAAAGGAGAAGCTTGGACAAAAGCGGTAGAATATTGGAAAACCCTAAAAACAGATGCTGATGCCGTTTTTGATAAGGAATTAAACATCAAAGCAGAAGATATCGAGCCTATGATTACTTATGGTACTAATCCAGGAATGGGAATTGGTATCTCTAAAAATATTCCAAATGCTAACCAAGTTGAAGGTGGCGCAGAAACTTACAAAAAATCTTTAGCCTATATGGGTTTTGAAGAAGACGAAGTAATGATTGGGAAACCAATTGATTTTGTTTTCTTAGGAAGTTGTACCAATGGTAGAATCGAAGATTTTAGAGCCTTTACAGAAATTGTAAAAGGACGCAAAAAAGCAGACAATGTAACCGCGTGGCTAGTTCCAGGTTCACATGTTGTAGAAGCACAAATTAAAGAAGAAGGATTGTTAGACATTCTTACCGAAGCTGGCTTTGTATTACGTCAACCAGGATGTTCTGCTTGTTTAGCAATGAATGATGATAAAGTACCTGCCGGAAAATATTCAGTAAGTACCTCAAATAGAAACTTTGAAGGTCGTCAAGGTCCTGGTTCAAGAACATTGTTAGCAAGTCCAATTATGGCTGCTGCAGCTGCCGTAACCGGAAAATTGACTGATCCGAGAGATCTTTTTTAATAAGCTTTAAACTTTTGTCATATCGAACGGAGTTGAGATGCGTAAAGTTCTCGACTCCGCTCGAACAGACAGCAAGACAACAAAAAATTACAAAATATTTTTAGCTTTTACTTTTTTCAATCTCCCGTAAGGAAAGACCGAAATAAAAAATCTGAAATAAAAAACAACAAAAAAATGGCATACGATAAATTTAACATCCTTACCAGTAGCGCAGTGCCGTTACCGATAGAAAACGTAGATACAGATCAAATCATCCCTGCTCGTTTCCTAAAAGCAACAGAACGTGTTGGCTTTGGAGACAATCTTTTCCGTGACTGGAGATATAACGGAGATGATACTCCTAAGGCTGATTTCGTTTTGAACAATCCAACTTACTCCGGAAAAATATTAGTAGGCGGAAAAAACTTTGGTTCAGGTTCATCAAGAGAACATGCAGCTTGGGCAGTTTACGATTATGGATTTCGTGTTGTTGTTTCCTCTTTCTTTGCTGACATCTTCAAAGGGAATTGCTTGAATATTGGAGTTTTACCCGTTCAAGTTAGTCCAGAATTTGCAGCAGCAATTTTTAAAGCCATAGAAGCTGATCCAAAAACAGAATTAGAAGTCAACCTAGAAGCGCAAACAATTACATTGCTAGCTACTGGTGCAAAAGAATCTTTTGACATCAACGGATACAAAAAGAACAATATGCTAAATGGTTATGACGACATTGACTATTTACAAAACATTAAAGAAGAAATTGTAGGCTTTGCCGACAAGCTTCCTTACTAACAACAACCAACTATACGCAGTTACGGAAGCACCCTTTTTAAGGTTATGCTGACGTAACTGCTTTTATTATTTTATAAAATATAATTGTACGATTCTTAATCCTTCAACTCAAAATCGTATTAGCATCAAATTTAGAAATGGAAAAAAGAAAAATTGAAATAATGGACACGACGCTCCGTGATGGTGAACAAACCTCAGGAGTATCCTTTTCTGCCGCAGAAAAGTTAACCATTGCACAATTGTTGTTGGAAGAATTAAATGTTAATCGAATCGAAATCGCTTCGGCGCGAGTAAGCGAAGGAGAATTTCAAGGAGTTAAAGGGATTATGGCTTGGGCCGAAGAAAAAGGATACAATGACCGAATCGAAGTTTTAACTTTTGTAGACGGAGGTCTTTCTATCGAATGGATGAAAAAAGCGGGAGCCAAAGTTCAAAACTTATTGACAAAAGGCTCCCTAAACCACTTAACGCATCAATTAAAAAAAACTCCTGAACAACATTTTTCCGAAATTGCTCTAGCTATTGCATTAGCAAAGGAGAACGATATCGATACTAATGTTTACCTAGAAGACTGGAGTAACGGTATGCGCAATTCACCTGAATATGTTTTTCAGTACCTGGACTTCTTAACAAAACAGCCCATTAAAAGAGTCTTATTACCAGATACTTTAGGGGTTTTAATTCCTTCTGAGACTTTTGAATTTATTTCACAAATTATAAATAGGTACCCAAATACACATTTTGATTTTCACGCGCACAATGACTATGATTTGAGTGTTGCTAATGTCATGGAAGCTTTAAAAGCTGGGATTCAGGGATTACACGTTACCGTAAACGGAATGGGAGAACGCGCTGGAAACGCACCTCTTGAAAGTACCGTTGCCGTAATCAATGACTTTATGCCTAATGTTCATATAGATGTGAAAGAATCTTCTTTATACTCAGTTAGTAAATTAGTAGAAACTTTTACTGGATATAGAATTCCTGCTAACAAACCTATTGTAGGTGACAATGTATTCACGCAAACAGCGGGGATTCATGCTGACGGAGACAATAAAAACAACTTGTATTTTAACGATCTACTTCCCGAACGTTTTGGCAGAAAACGCCAATACGCCTTAGGAAAAACTTCTGGCAAGGCTAATATTGAAAAAAATCTTCAAGAGTTAGGTCTAACGCTAAATCAAGAAGATTTAAAATTAGTTACCCAAAGAATTATTGAATTAGGAGATAAAAAAGAAACCGTAACAAAAGAAGACTTACCTTATATTATCTCTGATGTTCTGGACAGTCAAACCTATCAGGAAAAAATAGTAGTAGAGTCTTATGTTCTCTCTCATGCCAAAGGTTTACGCCCTTCAACCACCCTTTGTTTAAAAATAGAGGGGGAAGTCATTGAAGAACACGCTCAAGGAGACGGACAGTTTGATGCATTTATGAATGCATTGGCAAAAATATATAAAAGCAAAGAATTGCAATTGCCAAAACTCATTGATTATGCAGTAAGAATCCCACCTGGAAGTAGTTCTGATGCATTATGCGAAACTATTATTACTTGGACTAATAATGGAAAAGAATTTAAAACTAGAGGATTAGACTCTGATCAGACTGTAGCTGCAATCATTGCAACACAAAAAATGCTAAATGTAACCTAAACCCCTTTACAGCCTTCCTCAAAAAAGAGAGAGAAGAATAAATAAAAAAGAAGCATAAAATAAACTCTAATAAATCTCTATATTTCTTTAAGGGAAGAGATACAAAGTAGAGAAAATTAGAAAAAAATAAATTAATAAACACAATCCATCAACACCCAGTCACCCACTTTTCTTGGGGGCCAGGCGAAGGAAAAAACCATAAAACATGAAATATACTATCGCTCTTTTAGCCGGAGACGGAATCGGACCAGAAGTTATAAATGAAGCAGTAAAAGTTTCTGACGCTATTGCAAAAAAATTCAATCACGAAATTGTTTGGACACCAGCACTTACAGGTGCATGTGCTATTGATGCCGTTGGAGTTCCTTATCCTGACGAAACGCACGAAATATGTATGGCTGCAGATGCCGTACTATTTGGAGCGATCGGACATCCAAAATATGACAATGACCCATCGGCAAAAGTAAGACCAGAGCAAGGTCTATTGCTCATGCGTAAAAAATTAGGTCTTTTTGCTAATGTACGCCCTACTTTTACTTTCCCTTCTTTGATTGATAATTCTCCTTTAAAAAGAGAACGCATCGAAGGAACTGATTTAGTTTTCTTGAGAGAATTGACTGGAGGAATCTACTTTGGAGAAAAAGGAAGACTTGACGGCGGAGAAACTGCTTTTGACACTTGTACTTATACTAGAGTTGAAGTACAACGTTTAGCTAAAAAAGGTTTTGAACTAGCGATGACACGTACTAAAAAATTATGTTGTGTTGACAAAGCAAACGTATTAGAAACCTCTCGTTTATGGAGAGAAACGGTACAAGCAATGGAAAAAGATTATCCTGAAGTTACTGTAAGCTACGAATTCGTAGATGCCGTTGCTATGCGATTAGTACAATGGCCTAACTCTTATGATGTATTAATTACTGAAAACCTATTTGGTGATATCTTAACCGATGAAGCTTCTGTAATTTCAGGATCTATGGGACTAATGCCATCAGCATCTGTAGGAGAACACACTTCTTTATACGAACCTATTCACGGTTCTTACCCACAAGCTACAGGATTAAATATAGCTAATCCATTAGCAACTATTTTATCGGCAGCAATGATGTTTGAAGATGCATTTGGTTTAAAAGAAGAAGCCGCTGCAATTAGAGCTGCAGTAAATAAATCATTAGAAAAAGGAATTGTAACTGAGGACTTAGCAGCCAAAGGAGCAACAGCATATAAAACAAGTGATGTTGGAGATTGGTTAGTAGCTAATTTATAATAAAAAAATTTAATGTACTAAAAGTCGTCTATAAAAATAGACGGCTTTTTTTATGACCTTTCGCAAAGAGACACATGAAGAAAACAGTGAATGTTTGCATAACAATTACGAATTAAGCGCCAAATAAATCTTTTTTGACCACTTCATAATAACTATCACTTACAGGAATTTGCAATGTCCCTAAAAACAAATCCCTACTTTTAAGTCCGGTAACCTTTGTTTTGTTTACAATAAAAGACCTGTGTACTCTAATAAAAACAGATGGATCTAATGTTTTCTCTAATGATTTCAACGATTGTAGACTCATTATTTTTTTTGTAGCAGTATAAAAAACAGCATATTCACTATCACTTTCAATATGAGTAATTTCGTCATATTTTAATTTGAACAAATCATATCCCGATTTTACAGTAATAGTATCAACTGTGGCTAAAGCATCTTTTTTAATTTTCTGAATTGCTTGTAAAAACCGATTAAATCCTATGGGTTTTAACAAATAATCAATTGCACTAAGTTCGAATCCTTCCAACGCATAGTCAGAATAGGCCGTTGTAAAAATAATACTTGCCTCTGGCGGAATTAACTTAGCAAAATCAGTTCCTTTAATTTCAGGCATTTGAATATCTAAAAACACCACATCAATACGCTCTTTTTTTAGAATAGCAATCGCGTCTAAAGGATTTTCAAAACTTCCAGCTAGTTCTAGAAAGTCTAATTTTTTAATATAACTTTCAATTAATTTTCGAGCCAGTTCTTCATCATCTATGACAATACATTTAAGCATTAGTGTCTATTTTTAGTTCAACTCTAAAGGTATTATTATTTTCGCTTATTTCTAATGAATGATTGTTTTCATACAATAACTTTAATCTTTTTTGAACATTCACGATTCCTATTCCCCCCACCGCATCTTGAATCTTAGGTCCTTTTCTAAAACTATTTTCAACAACAAAATGAATGGTGTCTTTTGTAGAATGCAGATCAATCTTGATGAAAGCTTCCGCTATATTTTCGATATTACTATGTTTAAAGGCATTTTCTACAAAAGGAATTAATAACATAGGAGCTACTTGCAGTCCTTTATTTTCGATTAAAAAATCAGTTTTAACTGGATACTTTTTACTGCTTTTAAGCAAAAACAACTTAATAAAATCCTCTATATAAGTCACTTCCTTTTCAATAGTTACTTTAGGTTTTTCGCAATCATATAAAACATAACGAAGCATATCTGATAAATACAAAATACTTTCTTGCGCTTTATTTGCATCAATAATCGATAGAGAATAAATATTATTTAAAGAATTAAATAAGAAGTGCGGATTAATTTGTGATTTCAAAAATTTCAATTCATTTTCAATATTCTCCGTTTTACTTAAAATTAAGGCTTCTTCATTTTTTTGTGCAAATGAAAAAGTTTCTAAAAAAATAGCCAAAATATAAGAAACACTTAGCAACAAGATATTTATTAATATAGGCGAAGGTAAATCTTTACGACCCACACTAGGAGGTGGCGGGCGCAACCCTATTTCACGTGCTCCTTGTATAGCACTAGCCGAAACAAATGCACAAATTAACAAAAGCACTAATGAAACTAAAGTGAACTCCAAATACCTTTTCTTGAAAAGCAGCTTTGGAGCTAGAACAAAAACAAGTCCTATAATTAAAAAAGCCTGAAAAATATAAGCGAGATAATTATCGTGAAAAAATCTTGAGAATTCACGTTGGTTTAGACCAAGTATTACCCATACTGTAGCCCATAAAAAGAGTTGAAAAACGGTTCTGTTAGTTCTATTCATAGTACAAATAAAGAAAATAAAAATTAACTAATTTGGAAAAACTCGCTGTTTAATCCCTTGAAAACGAATACTCATATCCCTAACAAGGGCCTTCTACTGAAAATATCCACTAGTTTACTGAAAATTAAGAATACGTTTTACTTAAAACTTCAACTTTGTACTCAATATTAATTTCAAAATATACAATCATGAAAAAAATAAGTATTTTACTTTTATTTACTATTCAACTACTCTATACTACTTCTTCCTGCTCTAACGACAGTTCAAGTTCTGATGATACTGAAGTAGTTGTTGACGATTCAAATTTTGAAGCCACAGACTGGACCACAGCCACACATAGTAAAAAAGCCGACCCTAATTTTACAGAAGTTTTTGACGATAATAGCGTGAAAAGACTAGATATTGTAATAGCAAAAACACGTTGGCAAAGTATGCTTGACGACATGACAGCAACCTATGGGAAATTTGGAACCAATTCTAATTCAAGCCTATCCGAATCGGATGAAGATCCGCTTATGGTTCCCGCTGAGGTATTTTATAACGGAAAAGAATGGTATCGAGTTGGGGTTCGTTTTAAAGGAAATTCCAGCCTACAATCAACATGGTCTAGCGGAAATCTAAAATTATCTTTTAAGTTAGATTTTGATGAGTATGAAGATGATTATCCTCAAATTGAGAATCAACGTTTTTATGGTTTCAAAAAATTAAGTTTAAAAAATAACTACAATGACAAATCGATGTTGCGAGAAAAGGTAGCTACTGACATTTTTAGAGCATCTGGAGTTGCAAGTTCGCATGCCGCTTTTTATACAGTATATGTTGACCATGGTGACGGACCAACTTATTTTGGACTTTATACTTTAGTAGAAGAAGTTGATGATACAGTGATTGATACACAGTTTTCAGATAACGATGGAAACTTATACAAACCAGATGGTACTGGAGCTACCTTTGCCTACGGAAGTTTCTCAGAAAGTGTTTTCGAAAAGAAAACGAATGAAGACGCTGCTGATTATACCGATGTCAAAGCTTTATTCACCGCATTACATGCTAGCAATAGAACAACTGATGCTGCCGCTTGGAGAACAAATTTAGAAACTGTTTTTGATACGGATACTTTTTTAAACTATTTAGCTGTCAACACAGTAATTCAAAACTGGGATACTTATGGAAGAATGACTCATAATTATTACCTATATAATAACCCCGACACAGGTAAACTATCATGGATCCCTTGGGACAATAATGAATCTTTACAAAAGGGAAACATGGGAGGCTCTTTGTCTTTAGACTTCTCTGACGTAACAAAAACCTCATGGCCATTGATTGGTTACCTTTATAATGATGCAACATATAAGGCTAAGTACGATACTTACGTTAAAAATGTTATTGATAATGCTTTTAATGAGACAACCATTAAAGCCAAATACACCAGTTACGCAGCGCTAGTTAAACCATACGCAACAACCGAACTTAAAGGCTACACTTTCTTAAATAGCACCGCCGATTTTCAAACTGCAATAAATGAATTAAGTTCACACGCAACACAACGCACCACTGCAGCGAATGCCTATTTAAAATAGATAAAAGTGCATAATCCCTTTTTATTGAATCAAAGGATCAAGTATCAAAAGACAACTTAGATCCTTTGATTTGAAAATAAAACATTAAGTCATTTTAATAATTACTACCGTTTTTTCAGTACCACACAACAACTACACAATAGGTCATACCTAGTACACTGAGAACTAATAGGCATTCACTGAAAACAACAAAAACAACAAAATAATTTTCTCAAATTTGTACTCAATAATAACTTAAAAAAAATAAAAAATCATGAAAAAATTAATATCAAAAATAGTATTCGGTGCTGTATTTATTTTAGGAACAACAAGTTCTTTTGCACAACCAAGTGATAAAAAAGAGGGACAAAAACCACCTACAGCAGAAACAATATTAAAAGAAATGGACGCTAATAAAGATGGAAAATTAGCTAAATCAGAACTAAAAGGTCCTATCAAAGATGACTTTACAAAAATCGACACTAACAAAGATGGTTTTTTAAGTCTTGAAGAATTAAAAAAAGCACCAAAACCAGAGCATAAAAAACCAAGAGACTAGTTTATATTTCAACTACCCAAATCAAACAATATAAAACACCAACTCAATGAAAAAAGCAAATTTAATACTAGCAGGAATAAGTGCTATGACAGTGGCTATAATGACCTCTTCATGCAGTGGTACAGACTCGGAAGAAACAACAACAGAAGCAACAACAGGAACACTTGACCCTGCTTACGCTGTGTTTGACACTACTCAAACCGATATTTATTTAAGCGGTACCAATGTTGTAATTGAAACTACCGGAAGACCAAACCATAAATCAACATATTGGGGTTCAACAAATGCATTATACTTAAGCGAGCCAACTGTAGAGATGACTGCTGGTGGAGCAACTTTAATTACAGGTTATGATGCGTCAGGATCATTAACTGTACCGCAAAATCCTTCAATTGCTACTAAAACGACGGCTACATCGCTTAATCATGTAGGTATTGCTGTAAGTGGTGCAGCCATTTTTAATGACTCAGAAGGAAATGGGCCATTATCATCTGCAGCTGCAAGTCTTGACTGGTGTGGTGCGCACATTGGCCCATCAGTTTATCACTATCATTTAGAGCCAAAAGCGTTTTCTTATGATGACAGTAATTTAGTTGGAGTTATTGCTGATGGTTATTTTATTTATGGTAGAAAATGTAGTTCTACAGGTACTTACCCTACTGATTTAGATTCTTCTCATGGGCATACTTCAACTACTCCATATTCAACTACTGCAAAATACCATTACCATATTAGTAGTACTTTGTATTCTACTACAGGAAGTTATGTTGTTTTTGCAGGACCATACAAAGGAACACCAAGTAATTTTGTTAAATAAATTACTAATAATAGTACTAATTTTTTGTTTTTTTGGTTGTAAAGAAGGTAGTGATTCACAACTTTCTTACGATCAAAAGAACAACAAAACAATGTATAATACTGTAGATAAAAGCAAACTGGATTTGCATTCAAATGAAGGAAAATGGTATTACAAAGGAAAACCATTTACAGGGAATGCTGTTACTTATTATATACTAGATTCAATTAATTAATGCAACTCTCAGGAAAAAAGATAGGATAATTTTTTCAAAAGAAAGGACATTTAAGT
>NZ_JASMRI010000043.1:0-19329 GCF_041431375.1 Flavobacterium sp. Arc3
ATGGATGGTGTACTTTGCAGCGGAATCGTGGTGCACTTTGTAGCGGAATCGTGGCGACCTTTGCAGCGGAATATCCAAATGACGATTACGTAGAGCCGAAAGTACTCGTTTTCAAAAGTCCACAACCTCGCTAAGTGGCAAAACGTTACGTATTAAGGAAAAGAAATATAGAGAAAATATGAACAAAATAACTTTTTTAGCATTATTTGCTACAATTTTAACTTCTTACGGACAGAACTACGACGATTTAATAAAAAAAGCAGATTCTTGCTATGAAATAAAAAATTATACAATCTCAACAGCCTTTTTTGAAAAAGCCTTTAAGACCAAACCTGAGTTAAAAGAAAATTTTTACAATGCAGCTTGCGCTGCATCGCTTGCAAATGACAAAAAGAATTCATTAAAATGGTTGGAAACCGCAATAAATAATGGATTCGATAATTTAAATCATATCAACACAGATTCTGATTTAGATAATGTCCGAAATGAGAAAAAATTCAACAAAATTATTTCAGATCTTCAAAAAAAGACAGAATTAGTGGAAGCAAAATACGATAAGCCATTACAAAAGGAATTACTTGAGATATTAAAAGAAGACCAAGAAATAAGAAATCAGTATTTTTCTGCACAAAAAAAATACGGCTACCAAGGGAAAGAAATGGATAGCTTAGGAAAAATTATGGTTCTAAAAGACAGTTTGAACTTAAAGAGAATCGTAAAAATATTGGATGAAAAAGGTTGGGCTGGGAAAGATGTCGTTGGTCAACAAGCAAACCAAACAGTATTTCTTGTAATTCAGCATTCAAATTTAAAAATCCAACAAAGGTATTTACCAATGATGAGAGAAGCCGTGAAAAAAGGAAATGCAAATTCTGATTCGTTAGCATTGTTAGAAGATAGAGTTGCATTAAGACAAGGTAGAAAACAAATTTACGGTAGTCAAGTAGGAACAAATCCTGTAACAAAAACTCAATATGTACTTCCTTTAGAAGATCCTGACAATGTAGATAAAAGAAGAGCAGAAGTTGGTCTAGATCCTTTGTCTGATTATGTTAAATTTTGGAATATTGTTTGGGACATAGATCAGTATAAAAAAGATTTACCTGAAATTGAAAAAATGAGTAAGCAGAAAAATTAGATCATTCACTATGCAAGAATCCTTTAGTAAGGTTCTTGTATAGATGCTTTACCAGCTTCATAAATAACTCCTGACTCTGTAATCTCTCCTATTCTAGAATATAATTAGATACGTTTGTAAAAAATACTCTTAGTTTTATTGCTTCAATCCTTGCAATAATTCTTTGTAATTCTTAGCTCATCTCGATGCAGCCTCTGTTTATCTTTTTGATACAAGAACTCCTATATCGTTTATGCGAAGATTTCTGCTTTGTCTAAATGACAAACGTTGCAGAAAACCTTTACAGAGGCATCTTTGCAGGAGATTCAATTTTAGGCGATTTTTAAAATTCTATTAATTGGGATTCCAACTCCTTTTTTTAACACAACACTTTCATCCGTTAATGCCCAAACTGTGGTTTCGACCATTTTTTGTGACAAATCATCTTCAAAGAAAATTTGAATTTTTGAATGTTCTAAATTCCCTAAGGAAAGCGCGCGTTCTAATTCATTTTTTCTTTGGCTAATAGCCATATCGTCTTCTAAGACTTCAGTATGTGGAAATTTTAAAGTTTCTATCTTTTCCTTCTCGATGATCTCAAAATTTATAGTCATAATTATTTAATTTGTATTAATAAATAGCTCCATTGCTTTAGTACACTATCTACATTTAAATGGCGATAGTATAACAAATATAAATACATTTTACTTCTTGCTAACTTGTGTTATTATTAATTTAACAAACCTTTAATTACTTTTATATCTTGGCTTCTTTACTTTTTAGCTTTTAATTCAAACGAGCAAAACCAAGAAAAATGGAATAGCTATTTGTACTGAATTAATCTAGCTATTCTAGTCCCTTCTGAATTTGTGCCAGGTCCTACTTTAGCATATAATTTGATACGTTTATGCAAAATGTTCTAAGCATAATTACTTGGTTACTCACAATGACGAAGTTTGAAGAAATTCTTTTTGTGTTTTTTAGCAAATCCCTGAATTTGCTCTATGTATCTTTGTGAAACAAAAATCTTATATGGTCTTCTATTATTAAAACGATATAAAAAGCAAAAAACTTGTATCTGTTAAAAAACTGCAAGTTTCTCCGTTTCCTTTTTATCTCTTTGTGAAACAAACTACACTAATACCTACTATAAAATGAAAACGAAGTCAAGGATAACATCAATACTAAAAGCGAGTAGTCTGGACTCTTCTATTACTGGGATACAAACTTTTGATTTATCATCCTTAAACAGGACAACTGATCTGGAATTTCAACTACCAACCAACGTGAGATTGGGACATTTAGTAGAAAAAATTGTTTCTGAATTAATTAAATCATCAACTAACTACAAAGTGCGATATGAAAATATACAGATAATTGAAGATAAAAAAACTATAGGCGAAATTGATTTTATTATTGAAGATGAAAATACAGAAAAGTTAATCCATTTGGAATTGGCTTATAAGTTTTATGTGTTTGACCCAAGTATTTCTGCGGAACCAATAAATAATTGGATTGGTCCAAATAGAAATGATTCTTTGAAAGAGAAATTAGAAAAATTAAAAACAAAACAGTTTCCTTTACTTTACCATAATTGTACTAAATCATCGTTTGATACTTTAGCAATCGACACGATTTCTCAAGCAATCTGTTTATTAGTTTCCTTATTTATTCCTTATCAATACAAAGGAACTTTTAGCCCTATATATGCAAAAGCCATAAAAGGCTACTATGTAAACCTTGGATCATTTATTAACTTGGATAATCCCGAAAAAAACTATTATATCCCTTCAAAAAAGGAATGGGGAATGGATCCATCAGAAAACGAAATTTGGAACCACTTTAATGAAATAAAAAAATATATTCACACAAGTATTAAAGAGAAACAAGCGCCATTGTGTTGGCAAAAACACAAAGATTCCTATTTAGAATTTTTTATTGTGTGGTGGTAGCAGGTTTATTTTTGATCATTAAAAAAAAGCAGAACTGACTACTGTAGGGAATTAAAGAAAGGCCATCTAAAAATATAAAAACTATGAAGATAAAACTAACAATCTGTTTACTGGCACTACTAGTATTTGCATGCAACAAACAAAAAAGCGACGAAACTAAAAGCAACGCTACCTCGACTTCTGTTGATACAGTTCAAGTAATGAAGTCCATTGAGCAAAAAAAACAAATAGCTACAGCATTTTCAAATGAAAATTTTCGCCAAGTAACGGTAGAAAAGATAAATGATAATAAGTTCCGTATACAAGGACAAGCTCAAGTTTGGGAAGCAAACATTAATTGGGTAATTGAGGATGGACATAACGAATTGAAAAGCGGTTTTACAACCACCGACGCTGGCGCACCAAAATGGGGTAACTTTGACTTTACATTTGATATTGAGAAAAAAGAGGAGTTTTCAACGTTAACTCTTATTCTATTTGAAGTAAGCGCAAAAGACGGTATCCGCAACCATGAATTACCAATACCTCTCAATTGACGGCGCAAGGATCTCTGGTAATTCCATTCTGTCGCAAGCATCTGTCTTCTTCTAAAATATGCAAAGAATATAATCTTTACCAATACAAAGCCAACCTTAAAAGAATGGTTTTTACATAATCGAAAAAGTAATTAGAAATACAAACTTTTTAAAGTTCCGTAAAAATAGAAATATCCAAATTAGTTTTAACTATTACATTTTTTGGTCCAACATCTTCATTGGGCCTATCAAAAGAAAGCAAGATATTACCCGCTTTTTGATAGTTATTCCAAGGTTTTACGAACTTGTAAACTCAACTATCCAGAATTAACTAAAAGTCAAAAATAATTTTAATTTTAGATAATTCTACAATTGAAGTAGAATTAAAAATAATGGGGTTCATATAAGAGCCGTTTGGTAAGATTGCGGGGTTTAGTGGAATTACCAATTTATTACTTATCTTCGTTCAGTAGAAAAACTCTGTTGCCTCTCGAAGGCGCGGGAAGTTGAGTCCTACACTATTGGGACAGTGCTAACATCAAGCTTTGTGCCATTAAGTAAAGATGACAAACACTAATACAAAATGAAAATTACAAAAGACAGTTTCTTTATTTCCGTCATCATATTTACTATTTTAATTTTGATCGTAGTATTCTCGTTAAAGAATATTTATGAGTTAAATAATAATTCTAACAAGGTTATTCATACTTACGAGGTGCAAATGGGTTTGGCTAACAATCTTTCATTGTTAAAAGATATTGAAACTGGTGCAAGAGGTTTTGCCTTGACAGGGAATAAAGCTTATATAGAACCTAATGCTTTGGCTAAGCCAAAAATTAAAAAAAACATTTTGCATTTGCAGAATTTGGTTAAAGATAACCCAATTCAAGTAGTAAAACTGGATTCGCTTAAACAACTTATTGATTTAAAAATTGCATCAAGTGTCGAAATTATTAATGTCAGGGAGCAGATTGGATTAAGTGCAGCAATCGAAATTATTTCAACACAGAGAGGAAAACGAATAATGGACGACATTAGAAAACTCTCCTATAACATGGATAAATTAGAAGAACGATCATTAATTGATAAAAATAAAATTGCCGTTGACAGTTATTTCCTTGCCCAACTTTACGTTATTTTAGGAGGCATTATCTCCATATTAATCGCAACTTTTTTAATGATTATTAATAACAAATCCTTAAAACTGAAAAAACATCTCCTGAAATCGGAAGAAGTATTAACCGTAGCATTATCTTCCAAACAACAATTTTTAGCCAATATGAGCCATGAAATCCGCACACCAATGAATGCGATTCTTGGATTTACAAAGACTATGTTAAAAACAGATTTAGCACCTAAGCAAAAAGAATATTTGGATGCTATAAAAACCAGTAGCGATGGATTAATCATACTCATTAATGATATACTGGATTTAGCAAAAGTAGATGCAGGTAAAATGACATTTGAACAAATACCTTTTAAAGTGGAATCTTCAATATCAAGCATGATTCAGGTATTTGATTTAAAAATTAAGGAAAAGAATTTAGAGTTAGTTAAAGAATATGACAAGAAAATTCCAGAAGTGTTAATAGGTGATAAAGTACGTCTACACCAAATTCTTTTAAACCTTTTGGGTAATGCTCTAAAGTTTACATCAAAAGGAAAAATTACCATAGCTGTTCGTTTGTTGAATGAAGATGAAGAGAAAGTAACCATTGAGTTTGCAATTACCGACACAGGAATAGGAATAGCAGAAGATGAATTAGAATACATTTTTGAAAACTTTCAACAAGCAACAAGTTCATCTTCTAGAGTCTTTGGAGGAACAGGATTAGGACTTGGCATCTGTAAACAATTAGTGGAAAAACAAGGAGGAACTATTTCGGTAAAAAGTAAAATTAACGAAGGAGCAACGTTCAGTTTCACTTTAACCTTTAAAAAAACCAATGCAGCAATTAAATCAGAAACTATAGACTTAGAATTGGATGATGAAATCAAGGTTATAAAAGTACTATTGGTTGAAGATATTAAACTAAATCAATTATTAATGAAAATAATTTTGGACGATTTCAACTTCAAATATGATATTGCTGACAATGGAAAAATTGCTATTGAGAAACTACAAACAGAATCTTACGATATTATTTTGATGGACTTGCAGATGCCCGAAATGAATGGATTTGAAGCTACAGAATATATTCGCAACACAATGAAGTCAAAAATTCCAATCATTGCTTTAACAGCAGATGTAACAACAGTTGATGTTGAAAAATGCAAAGAAATAGGTATGAATGATTATATTTCAAAACCACTTGACGAAAGAGTTTTATATTCTAAAATTATTGAATTAGTGGAACGTTAGACTTATTATATAAGCTTGCGAAAGCATCGTTTTCCCCAATGTCTTGTCCTGAAATAGCTAAAGATTCTAATCTTTAACAATAAAAAACCAGTCTAAATAGAGACTGGTTTTTTTATAATCGAAATGTAAATAAAAATACTTACTTTTTAAAGTTCCGTAAAAATAGAAGCATCCAGATTAGTTTTAACTATTACATTTTTTGGACCGACATCTTCATTAGGTCTGTCAAAAGAAAGCAAGATGTTACCCGCTTTTTGATAGTTATTCCATGGCTTCAAGAACTTTGGCTCAGCATCATTAAAATTTTTATAATACGCCCATTGCTGTATTAAGTGATTTTCTTTATCGACATACAGCCAGTATTTATTTTCGGGAGTTACGCCTACAGCACTAAAAGTAAGTTGCAAGATATCTGCCGTTTTACCATTTGGTAATTTGTCTGTCTTAACATAAGTAAGGTGCACTCCAGGATCTTGTAATTTCCAAGGCATCACAAGCCAATACGAATCATTAATCCACCAATTCTTCCCTTTTTCAAGCAAACCGTTCGCCTTAGTTTCGTCTTTTACTAATATACCATTCTCGTATACCTTCCCTTTTAACGTGTTGATATTTACTAAAATCACTTGATTTGCTGTTGGGTTCTCTACTCGAACATCTCCCGTCCATTTATCCCAAATGAGTTTTCTGTTCACAAAATCCCATTCGATAAAATGAGTGTTATTGTAATTATTCTCTCCGCCCATAGCAGTTAGCATTTCTTTTACGATTGCATCCGCTTTTTTATCCTTCGATTGAGCCAATATTGAGCTGCTGCTAAAAGTTAATGTGATGACAATTAGAGCTGCTTTAAAAATAGTTTTCATAATCATGTATTTGATTGATTCTAAGAAACAAAAATAGTCGCTTTTTCTTATCTTTTAAATTTAAGTCTCATTATATATACTTATATCTTCATTACTATTACTTATTGTTGCTTTCCATATCGAAATATACCGCGCATATTATTCTTACCTTAGCACTCTTAGAAACAAGCGACAAGAAAAAAATATAAAATGCAAACAATATTAGGAGCTAACGGAATAATAGGTGAAGAATTAGCACATGAATTACGTAAAAATTATAGTGACCAAATTAGATTAGTGGGACGCAACCCCCAAAAAGTACATCCAGAAGATCTTCTTTTTAAAGCAAACCTACTCGATCCAGAAAATGTCATTTTAGCACTTGAAAATACTGAGATTGCCTATCTAACAGTGGGCCTTCCCTACGATTCTGAAATATGGCTTACGGATTGGTTAATTGTTATGCAAAACACAATCGCCGCCTGTAAAAAGAACCGCTGCAAACTCGTTTACTTTGATAATACCTACGCTTATTCCCAAGGTAGCAAAATCCAAACTGAAGAAACGCCTTTTAGTTCTGAAGGAAAAAAAGGAAAAGGAAAGAAACTGGCTGCCGAATTGCTATTAAAAGCGATAGCGAACAAAGAAATCGAAGCAGTAATTTGCAGAGCACCTGAGTTCTATGGTCCTGGTAAAACGAAAGGTCTTACTAATAGTTTGATTTTCGAAAATCTTAAAAATGGAAAAGAACCTAAGGTATTCCTAAAAGATTCTGTACTACGAACACTAATCTTTACTCCTGATGCCAGTAAAGCGATGGCGTTAATTGGTAATACGGCTGATACCTATGGGCAAACCTGGCATTTACCTTGTGACGACAATAGATTAACCTACAAGCAATTTATTGCCGAAATCGGACGCCAATTAGGACGAGAAATACAATACAAAGTACTCAGTAAATTTGTCCTAAAAATAGGTTCCTTCTTTGACCATAACCTTAAAGAAACTCAGGAATTACTGCCTCGTTATGCGATTGATAATATCTTTGATTCTTCAAAATTCAAAACTAGATTCCCAAATTTTAAAGTAACGGCATACTCAGAAGGAATTAAAACAATAATTAACGACTTTAAGATAACCTAAATAACAAAAGGCAAAACAAAGTATATTTTCGAATCTTTAACACTACACTATAATTACACTAAGTAAACTGAGCAAATGTATCCCGACTTTTCACGCACTACATTTGCTTTTACTTATTTACGAATCTTTCTAAGTATAAGATTTCTTTGTGGTCCTTTGTTAAACAAAACTTAAATATTCTTAGGTCTCGTGTCTTTTTAAAGAGAAAAAATGGACATTCTTGTGATTCTGAAATGGAGTTTTACCTCTTTGGAACAAATACTATTTTCATAATCATTTACGAATATATTAGTTAGCTTTAAGAGTAGCCCGTATTCCAATAATCAATCGTCTTCATAATTACTCCAACCAAAATTATTTCAATAAAGATATCCTTAACATTAACTGGCAATTTTTCACATTAATTTATTATAGTTTATGACTATCTTAGCTAAAACAAAAAAACGCTAATAGAGCAAAACCGATCAATACTGATTGAATAGCTAAAATTGAGTAGTAACTACAAGGGATTTACAGCAAATCAGAAAAAACCATCTTGGTTTTGAATATACCATTCTTAGCAATGTCAATGGCACTCCATCATTTTTTATAGACGGAAATAAATTTTACCAAGCCCTATAATTTATAAGGCATTAATTCAGAAGAGCGTTTACCAACACTTTTCAAAAAACAATAAATATGTCAAAAAAAGTAGCAGACCAAATCGTAGAGATGTTGATTAGTAATAATGTAAAAAGAATATATGCTATCACTGGTGATAGTCTAAACGAGTTAAATGACGCCGTTAGAAGAAATGGAAAAATTAAATGGATTCACGTTCGCCATGAAGAAGTTGGCGCCTATGCGGCAGCGGCTGAAGGAGAATTAGATGGACTAGCTTGTTGTGCAGGAAGCAGCGGACCAGGGCATATACATTTAATAAATGGTTTATATGACGCTAACCGTTCAGGTGTTCCAATTATCGCCATTGCGTCAACGATTAATACGCCTGAATTTGGAGTTGATTATTTCCAATCAACTAATACTTATAAATTATTTGATGATTGTAGTGTGTACAACCAAATAGCGACTACACCCACTCAAGTGCCACGAATGCTACAAACGGCAATCCAAAATGCTATTCACAAAAAGGGAGTTGCTGTCTTTGGTTTACCTGGTGATGTATCTGCTATGCCTGCCATAGAAAGTGCTACTTCAATGTATAATTATCATAGTGAAACCGTTTTTAGACCATCGGACAACGAAATACAAAAATTAGCAGATCTCGTTAACAAACATCCCAAAATTTCTATTTACTGTGGTATTGGCGCTAGAGAAGCTCATGATGATATTATAAAACTGGCTGCACTACTAAAAGCTCCTATTGGCTATTCTTTTAGAGGAAAAATGGGAATGCAACACAATAATCCTTATGAAGTGGGTATGACAGGTTTGCTCGGTGTTCCATCTGCGTATCACGCGATGCACGAATCTGATGTTGTACTATTACTGGGAACGGATTTTCCTTACGAACATTTTATGCCCGTAACGAACAAACTTGTTCAAGTTGATGAAAAACCAGAAAGATTAGGTAGACGCGCAAAATTAGAAATGGGTTTAACCGGAAAAATAACGGATACGATTGCCGCATTATTGCCACTAATCAAAGAAAAAGAAGATGATAGTTTCTTAAATGCGCAATTAGAATTATACGCAAAAGTAAAAGAAAACCTGAACATCTATGTAGAAGATTCCGGGTCAGAAAATCATATAAGTCCAGAATTTGTAGCATCCACCATTAACGATATGGCAAATGACGATACTATTTTTACCGTAGACACAGGTATGTGCTGCGTTTGGGGAGCACGATACATTCACGGCACTGGAAAACGCAAGATGTTAGGTTCTTTCAATCATGGTTCTATGGCCAATGCCATGCCAATGGCTATAGGAGCACAATTAGCCTATCCTGACAGACAAGTCATTGCTTTTTGTGGAGATGGAGGTATTTCTATGTTATTAGGCGATCTCGCCACTATCAAACAATACAATCTACCTATAAAACTAGTTGTATTTAATAACCGTTCTTTGGGAATGGTACAATTAGAAATGCAGGTAGAAGGCTTGCCCAATAATGAAACATATATGGTAAATCCAGATTTTGAATTGGTAGCACAAGCTATGGGTTTCAAAGGAATCACTGTGAACCATCCTGATGCAGTAAAAAAGACATTAGAGGATGCCTTTATTCATGATGGACCTGTTTTAGTTAATGTATTTACAAACCCACAAGCATTAGCAATGCCGCCAAAAATGGAGTTCGAACAAATGAAAGGCTATGCTTTATCAATGAGCAAAATGATCTTGGGTGGAAACATGGATGAAGTGTTAGAAATGATAAAAACAAATTACAAGCACTTAAAAGAAGTGTTGTAATAATTGATTTTTCTAGCATATAGAAACACAAATAAACTATTATTCCCTTTTATTTTTTAGATCAAAGGAATATTTCAAATAAGTGAAAAACCCCAATTAGTATTTTTAGGCAATTTTCTGTTTTATACTAAAACAAAAATTGATTTCTATTTTTTTTTCATGATCCAACGGTCAATTTATCTTTTCATAACGACTTTACCTGTTTTTTAAATTAGTATACAAAAATGACATTATAAATACAATCACTAAAACTAACAGCTACGGTTACGTTAGACTAATAAAATGATTACAATAAGAATATCCAAACTACTTGACTGCACTCCTGCAAGCTGTTATTGAGATTCATGAGAAATAAATTAAAAAAGCAATAAAAAGAAAATACATCCTTTTCTAATTTTCCAATTTTCTATCTTTATAAAATTCACTATTTTTGCACTCTAAAATTTATACAATGTCAAATAAAAAATATAAAATAGCAGTTATCCAGCTTAATCTTAACGATGTTGCCGAAAACAACCTGAAAAAATGTTTAATTTGGGTTCGCGACGCTGCAAGTCAAGGCGCTGAAGTAATCTCTTTACCGGAATTATACAGTAGTCATTATTTCTGTCAAAGTGAAGACGTTGATAATTTTGCGCTAGCTGAACCGCTTTACAGCACTTCGTTTATAGCCTTTAGTGCTTTGGCAAAAGAATTAGGCGTGGTAATCATTGTTCCTTTTTTCGAAAAAAGAATGGCTGGAATCTACCATAACAGTGCCTATATTATTGATACTGATGGTTCAGAAGCAGGTTTATACCGAAAAATGCACATTCCAGACGATCCTCATTTCTACGAAAAATTCTATTTCACTCCTGGTGATTTAGGTTTTAAAACAATTCCAACACAAAAAGGAAAAATTGGAACATTAATTTGCTGGGATCAATGGTATCCAGAAGCGGCTAGACTTACGGCTCTTAAAGGTGCTGAGGTCTTGTTTTACCCAACAGCAATAGGATGGCATCCGGGAGAGAAAGAGCAGTATGGTGAAAACCAATATGGCGCCTGGATGAATGTCATGAAAGGTCATGCGGTTGCAAATGGCGTTTATGTCGCTGCGGCAAACAGAATTGGTTTAGAGCAATATTTACCTGATACGGACGGTATACAGTTTTGGGGAGCTTCCTTTATCGCTGGACCACAAGGTGAAATTTTGGCGCAAGCCTCACACGATAAAGAAGAAATTTTAATAGCTGAAGTTGATTTAGATTTACAAGAAAATGTCCGTCAGAATTGGCCGTTTTTTAGAGACCGACGAATTGATGCTTTTGGAGATATTACTAAAAGAGCAATTGACTAATTATGACTGAAAATAAAAGAAGGTTTCCTGCTGAATGGGAAAAACAACAAGGTATTTTACTTTGCTTTCCGCATAACGGAAAAGACTGGCCTGGAAAGTACGAAGCTATCCAGTGGGCTTTTGTTGAATATATTAAAAAAGTGGCTACTTATGAAACCGTATTTTTAGTAGTTGCCGATGAAAAACAGAAAGAAAAAGTAAGCGAAATGCTAGAAATGGCAAGAGTTAACCTAGACAATGTTTCATTTATTATTCAAAAAACGAATAGAAGTTGGATGCGTGATTCTGGTCCTATTGTAATCAAAAATGGAGACGCTAGAGAAGCCTTGAATTTTAATTTTAATGGTTGGGCAAAATATAAAAACTATCAATTAGACAAACATATTCCGGCTACAGTAGCGAACTTTCTAGATATTCCGCTTACGCAAGTTATGCATAAAGGAAAACCAGTAATTATAGAAGGTGGTGCAATTGATAGTAATGGAAGAGGGACTTTATTGACATCCGAAGAATGTTTAATGCATCCTGATATCCAGGTTAGAAATCCTGGTTTTACTAAAGCTGATTACGAAGCGGTTTTCAAGGAATACCTTGGAATTACTAATGTGATTTGGTTAGGTAACGGAGTTGAAGGAGATGATACTCATGGGCACATTGATGATTTATGTCGCTTTATCAACGAAGATACAATAGTAACAATTATTGAAACCGATGTAAATGATGCTAATTATAAACCTTTGCAAGACAATTTAAAACGTTTACAAAATGCCAAGTTAGAAAACGGAAAAGCGCCTATTGTTGTGGCTTTACCGATGCCTAAGCGAATCGATTTTGAAGATTTAAGATTGCCGGCGAGTTATGCTAACTTTCTAATAATGAATCAATGTGTTTTGGTTCCTACCTTTAATGATGCTAATGATCGTGTAGCTTTAAACATCCTTGCAGAATGCTTTCCAGATCGAGAAATCATTGGAATTAGTGCTATTGATTTAATTTGGGGATTTGGAACACTTCATTGTTTGAGTCAACAAATACCAGAATAAATATTAAGTGATTACTTTTAAATGTAAAGCAAAAAAAAACGCCAACTATGAAGTTGGCGTTTTTTTTTATGAGAAACTTTGTCTCCTATTATTTATCTTTTGTAAAAATAAAATTTTGCCCTCCCTGATGTAGAGTGAATTCCGATTTACCTTCATTGAATTGAATTTCAACTCCAGCGGGAGTAAATTTAAATTTATCAATTCCAGCAATTTCTAAAGGAAAAGGCGATTGCCCTGTCGCTTGTGTCATCAGCGTATTTTTTTCTTCAAAAAAAGTGATTTTCAAAGGAATTTGTTTACTTGAAAACGTCCCTAAATAGCCATCTAAAATAATAGCTTTTTCAATGACTCCTTTGGCAGCAGTCCATACATTATTAGCTTCATTACTATCTGGGAAAACATGGTCTGGGTCTAAAGTGATGCTTTCAATTTCCTCTGTAGAATGATGCTTAAAGGACCACTCTGTGTTTTTCTGCCAGATTTCAACTGGCAATTTAACTCTTTCTACCTTTCCACTTTTTGTTTTCACATCAAGAATGATAGGCATAGGCATTTTTTCGAAATTCTCAACGGTAATTACCACCCCTTGCTTTGGATCATTTTTTACGTATTTGATTGCATTAACCCCTTGGTCAAAACGCCAATTGTATTGAAACCAACCTCTCCAAAACCAACTTAAATCTTCTCCTGCAACGTTCTCGATAGTTCTGAAGAAATCATCTGGTGTAGGATGTTTAAAAGCCCAACGCTCCACATAAGTGCGGAAAGCCAAATCAAAACGTTCTGGTCCTAATACTTGTTCACGCAAAATAACTAAGCCTGAACTTGGCTTGTAATACGCTAAAACTCCAATATTAGCTTCCTTCATATTATCAGGAGAGCTCATAATAGTTTCTAAATC
The DNA here is from genome assembly GCF_041431375.1 of Flavobacterium sp. Arc3. Classification (NCBI taxonomy): domain Bacteria; kingdom Pseudomonadati; phylum Bacteroidota; class Flavobacteriia; order Flavobacteriales; family Flavobacteriaceae; genus Flavobacterium; species Flavobacterium sp. Arc3. The sequence goes on from NZ_JASMRI010000043.1 coordinate 13,633, forward strand.
AGTACCCGTTAGAGTTTCAGCTCTTTGGTGTAAATCATTCGGTTCTGCCTTGTATTCCCCATTATTGAAGTCTACTGATGATAATGAATTAATGAAAGTATTGAATCCTTCATCCATCCAAGCGAATAAACGTTCATTTGAACCCACAATCATAGGAAACCAGTTGTGACCAAATTCATGATCTGTAACTCCCCATAAATCTTCTCCTTTAGATTTCCATCCACAAAAAACGATTCCAGGATATTCCATTCCGCCTTCATTTCCCGCCACATTTGTAGCTACTGGATAAGAGTATTCAAACCATCTTTTAGAGTAGTTTTCGATAGAAGCCTTAGTAAATTCTGTTGAACGTCCCCAAGCTTCATTTCCTGCACTTTCAACAGGGTAAGCTGATAATGCTAATGATTTTTTACCACTTGGAAGATTGATTTTAGCACCATCTAAAATAAACGCCGCCGAAGAAGCCCAAGACAAATCTCTAGCGTTTTTCAATTTGTAATGCCAAGTTTTTGTAGCTGTAGTAGTCGTATTTGCTAAAGCAGCAACTTCTTCTTCTGTACGAATCATTACTGTTTTATCGCTTTGTTTCGCTTGTGCAAATCTGCTTTGTTCAACAGCGCTATAAACAGCCGTAGGGTTTACTAACTCTCCAGAAGAAACAACAATGTGATTTGCCGGAGCTGTAATGTTTATATCAAAATCTCCATATTCCAAATAAAACTCAGAAGCACCTAAATACGGATTCGTATTCCAACCTCTTACATCATCATAAACACACATACGTGGATACCACTGAGCAATTGTAAATATCTTTCCGTTTTTAGTGTCTAAAACTCCAGTACGGTCTGAACCTTCCAAAGGAGAAATATAAGAGAAATCGATTTTAATTTTAACCGTTCCTCCTTTTGCTTTTAGCCCTTGCGGAAGAAAAACTTGCATTCTGGTATCTGTAATTAAAAATTTAGCTTCTACTTCAGTGGATTTTCCTTTAGTAGTATTAACAATTTTAACCGATTTGATTTTATGACCTCCGTCAAAGACTTCCCCTTGCGCTCCATTGCGACTACCTGTTAAAGGCACAACTGCGTTACCACGAGAATCTGCTTTGAATAAATTTTGATCTACATTCATCCAAACGAAAGACATTGCATCAGGACTATTGTTTGTATAGGTAATTATATCGGTACCAATAATCTCATTATTCTGTGTATTCAATTTTGCTGTAAGAACATAATCTGCTCTGTTCTGCCAATACTCTGCACCTGGCTGACCGCTTGCAGAACGTGTTGTTGTTCCATTTTTTGAATAAAAAAATGGTGCAAAAGCATCATGGTAATTGTAATTAGATTGTTTAGTATTAGCCGCAGTTGCAGGAACTTCTTGTGCCCATATAGACGAAATTCCCAATAATAGAGCCATATGGAGTATGACCTTGAAACGAGTGTTTTTCATGTTTTTTATTATTTGAATGCCAAATTAATAAAAAATAATCATATCATTATATTAAATTCAATGTTTAGTCAAAAATTAATAAAATTCTTACTATAATACAATAATTAGGTTTTAGTTACATAAAATAAAAATTAAGAAATATATTTACATCGATAAAAAAATTAATCCGAAATAAGACTTTCATTTTGATAACAACGATAACAAACTCTAATTTAACTGCACAAATTAAGCACTTAGGTGCCGAAATATGTTCACTAAAAAAAAACAATTCTATAGAATATATTTGGGAAGCTAATGCCGATTTTTGGGGGAAACACTCCCCTATTTTATTTCCAATCGTAGGTACTTTAAGAGATAATACCTTTAAACATAATGATGCAGCATACACTTTATCAAGACATGGTTTTGCTAGAGATATGGAGTTTGAATTAATTGAAAAGAAAAAAAATAGCGCCACTTTTGCAATTCAATCATCAGAAGACACCAGAAATAATTATCCTTTTGACTTCGAACTCCAAGTAAAGTATGAATTAGAAGACAATAGCCTATCTATTTCATATAAAGTCGTAAACAAAAGTACAGCACAAATGCCTTTTTCTATCGGTGCACATCCAGCTTTTGCTTTGTCTGGAAATTTTGAAGATTATAGTTTGCAATTTGAAAAAGACGAGCCTTTAGAATACAATCTGTTAGAAAACGATTTAATTTCTAATAAAACTAAGGTCCTTAGCGCACCTGATAGTTTGGTTCCCTTAAACTATGAATTATTTGAAAAAGATGCATTGATTTTTAAATCGTTACATTCCAAATATTTAACGATTTTAAGAAATAAGACGCCATTCATTAGAGTGCGTTATCCAAGCTTCCCTCATTTGGGAATTTGGACAAAAATAAATGCGCCGTTTCTTTGTATCGAACCGTGGTTTGGATATTCAGATTCTGTTGATAGTACTGGAAATCTAATGGATAAAGAAGGTATCCAAATAATAGAACCAAATCAGACTTTTAATGCCGCATTCAGTATTGAAATTCTATAATTCACTAAATACAACCAAAAAAGATGTTATCCATAAACTTCAATCCATTTCCAAATTTAGAAACCGAACGATTATCACTACGCAGAGTTGTCAATAATGATGTAAACGAAATTTTTGCTTTACGTTCAGACAAAGAAGTAATGAAATATATTCCGAGACCTATCGCAAAAACTCCTGAAGACGCTTTAGCGCATATTGCAACAATTGATGCCACAATTGATAGAAACGAAGGAATTAATTGGGCTATTACTTTAAAAAACAGTGATAAGCTTATTGGAGTAATAGGTCATTACCGAATCCAACCACAAAATTACCGTGCCGAAGTAGGTTATATTCTGCATCCAGATTATCATGGAAAAGGATTTATTCCCGAAGCTTTAAAAAAAGTAATCGAATATGGCTTTAATATAATGAAGCTTCATACCATAGAAGCTGTGATAGACCCAGACAATGCTGGCTCAGAAAAAGTATTGCAAAAAAGTGGATTTACTAAAGAAGCACATTTTATTGAAAATCAATTTTTTGAAGGTCAATTTTTAGATTCTATCATCTATTCATTGTTAAATAAATCTTAACATAATGTTTTTTACTTTTTAGACATGCTAAATCAATTACATTTGTGTTTAACTTCAATTTTTACTAATAAAAAGCCAATTAGCCCCCTAAATAATTGCTTGACACCTTAACTATGAAAAAAATATTCTTTTTGTTAACCATCCTTTTTGCAGTACAATCTCAAAGTCAAACCTACGTAAAAGTTAATGCTTTTACCACTTTGCTAACTGCACCAAATATAGGTATAGAGACAAAATTAGGAGAAAAAACTTCTATTCAAGTAGACATATTGGCGCTTCCATGGAAATCTATTAATGGTATTCCAAGACAATTCTACACTTTAACAACTGAATTTAGATATAATTTTAAGGAACAAAATAATGGTTTTTATGTTGGTGGTAATATCGGAGGGAGTAAATACAATTTTCAGAAATGGAATTATTTAAGAACTGATAAATATGAAATTGGTCACGGTTATATGCTTGGTGCTACAGTTGGGTACAAGGCTAAAATAAACGAAAAATTTTACTTAGAATGTTTTTTAGGAGGAGGCTGGCATCAAGGTTTCTACAAAGGCTATTTTTTAAGTACTGGTGAGCGCTATGAAACAGCGCAGCATTATAATAAAAGTGGAGAGTGGTTACCCTATAGAGGTGGAGTCATGATAGCTTATAAATTAAACTAAAATTTATTTACATTCTTCACATACAATTCTTCAACTTCTTTCCTAGCCCAATCTGTTTTTCTTAAAAAAGTAAGACTAGATTTCACGCTTGGATTATCATTGAAACATTTAATTTTTATTAATTCGCCCAAGGTATCAAAACCATAATGATCCACGAGCTTTTCCAATATCGATTTTAGTGTGATTCCGTGAAGCGGATCTTTTGACTGTTGCTTTTCCATAGCACAAATTTAAATCAATTTTATAAAAAATAGTGCCTATTCATCGATTTGTTCCTACATTTGTACTTCTATGCTAAAATCAATCAACATACTTAATAAAAGAGCCCGATACGATTATGAAATAATCGAGAAATTCACGGCGGGAATTGTTTTGGCGGGAACTGAAATCAAATCAATCCGTTTAGGAAAGGCTAATATTACTGAAAGCTTTTGCGAGTTCAGTGGTACAGAACTTTTTGCCATAAATACTTATATTGAAGAATATACTTTTGGAAATCAATTCAATCACAAAGCACGTAGTGAACGAAAATTATTGTTGAACAAAAGAGAGTTAAAAAGTTTAGCACGAAGTGTTCAAGCTAAAGGACTTACTATAGTGCCATTAAAGTTATTTACTAACGAAAAAGGATTGGCTAAATTAGAGATCGGACTTTGCAGAGGTAAAAAAACCTATGACAAACGAGAATCACTAAAAGAACAAGATACTAAACGAGATTTAGCCCGAATCAAGAAAGAATTTTAAATCGACAAGGGAAATAATTTTCCCTTTTTTATGATCTGTATTGATGACTAAATTTGTCAAGACTACTTAAATCCTGGCTTAAAAATGAAAACACTTCTCAAAGAAGCACGCGAATTAAAAAACTTAAAAACAAGGGAAGTAGCTCAACTTTTAGGAATTGATCAAGCACTTATAAGTAAATTTGAAAGTGGCTCCCGGAAACCAACAAAAGATCAAGTCTCAAAACTAGCTACACTTCTCGAAATTGATTTCGAAACAATAATGGTTTCTTGGTTAAAAGAAAAAATTATCCATGAAATTGGACAAGGTGAATTTGCTTTAAAAGCCTTACGAGCCGCCGAAGAAGAACTTAAACTAAATATTAGCCCTTCCAATAATAAAGTTTCTACAGTTCTTCAACAGCTTTTAAATGAAATAGATATATTTAAAGCAAAACTAAATACTTTTTCCACAACCGAAACTAGTGTAATCGCTCAAGCTTTAGAAATAGAATATACCCATGCTAGCAATTGGATGGAAGGAAATTCACTTTCACTAGCAGAAACTGATTTGGTTATTAATGAAGGTCAAACAATCTCTGGTAAAAGTATGCGAGAACATCTCGAAGCGATTAATCATCAGGAAGCGATCGAATTTATCAAAAATAGAGTTAAAAATAATGCCTCTTTTGGCGAACAAGAAATCATCTCCTTGCACACTATCATTTTAAGAGGAATTCTACCTAAAGAAGCTGGCCACTATCGCTCTGTAGCTATTACAATAAAAGATAGAAGCTTTAGTCCTTGTGATCCCATAGCTATCTCTCAAGAAATAGAAACACTTTTTAATTGGTATGAACAGAATAAAAATAATATACATCCAATTATATTGGCCACTACTTTAAAAGAGCGTATTATAACTATTCATCCTTTCATAAATGGAAATGGAAAAGTATCAAGACTGATTATGAATGGTGTTCTGTTACAACATGGTTACCTTATTGCAAATATAAAGGCCGACAATGAAGACCGAATTTTATATTACCAAACTCTAAAAGCAGCAATAACAAAAGAAAAAAAAGACGATTTCACGCTATTTATTGCTCAAATTGAAAAAAAAAGTTTAGAACGTTATATAAAAACTGTTAGTCAATAAAAAAGCCTCATCGTAGACTGAACCCAAAAGTTTGGACAAATTTATAATTAATTTTGATAATAATGAGCTCGATATTGTATCGGGCTCATT
>NZ_JASMRI010000044.1:0-12229 GCF_041431375.1 Flavobacterium sp. Arc3
TAGGTGGTCATTTTGAATTGGAATCAGGTGGTTACTTTAAATTGGAATTGGGTGGTCAATATCATTGGAATTTGCAGTTTATTATTAAGAGATGAAAACTATATTGAAGAAGAAATTATCCAAAATTACATTGAGAAAGGAGAGTACAACAGTATTAACTTGACCCGAAAAAACATCCCTAGAGATCTATGCGATAAATATTTAGGAGGTTATGAAGAGGCTGGTGAATATGAATTAGAATTAGTTATTAAAACAAAAAAAGGTACTGATTTTAAAGATGTAACCAAACAAAAAATTCTAAATAATATGGAAAACAACAATGGTTTCTTTAACACCAAAGAGTTTGATAGTATAGGATTTGATAATTCCTCTACATTAAAAATAGTCTCTACATTCGATGGTACCACAAAGACAATTGATCTCAGTGACACAATGAAAATTAGACCTTATTACACAATTAAAGTAGAACTTGATGGAAAAGGATTTGCTGATTTTGAATCCATTAGAAATGAAGCTATAGGACTTGTTAAAGGTTTTAATTTGGGACTACTGTAATGTATCGCGAATTAAATATTAGAAGAGTATTTGAAGGACATTTCATGTCTTTTAAAGGTAAAAACGGTAAAATAAACAGAGCTGAAAAGTTTTCTTATTTATACCTACCGATACTTTTTAGTATTTTTTTAGGTGTTTTTTGCCCGTTAAATGATGGTTTAAAAAATATAATTTCAATTTGCATCTCCATTTTAATTGGGTTATTATTCAATTTATTAATTCTTGTCTTAACCAATATTAACACTGAAAAATTTATAAATCATTCTGCTTCAGATAGATTAATTCGAGTTTCTTTGATAAAAGAGACTTTTTATAATGTATGTTTTTCTGTTGTAATTAGTATTATTACATTGATTAATCTGTTCTTAATTGATGTATTAAAATTTCCAAAAGGTTTCAATGATTTTTTATTCATAATTTTCAAAAAAAATATTGATGACTATTTCCAAACATTGCTACAAATAGTATTGTATTTTACTTTTATACAAACTTTTTTAGTGTTGTTTATGATTATTAAGCGAATTGAAAAATTATTTAGTGTTGAAATAGAGCAAGAAATTGATAATATAGAAATAGAACAGAAAAAAGAATTAAATCAGTGGGATGATGCTTAAAATAATTTTGATTTCGGTCCTACTAAATTCAATTCAATATATTTACATTAAATTATAAATAAAATACGTTTTCAGAAGTTTAAACAAAATATGGCATTACCAATAAACATAAACGATTTAGTCAACGGACAAGCTATAGAATGGGAACGTCTTGAATTCAAACAAGGCTGGAACCCTGAAGAAATTGTACATACCCTATGTGCGTTTGCCAACGACATCAACAATTGGGGCGGTGGCTACATCATTGTAGGCATTGCAGAAAAGGATGGAAGGCCTATCTTACCTCCTGCGGGTTTAGCTCCCGAAAGTTTAGATAGAATTCAAGGGGCAGTTTTAACCCTTGCCTATCAATTGCTTCCCAATTATTTTCCTTTAATACAACCTTACACACTACAAGGACAACACATTTTAATATTATGGTGTCCTGCCGGTGATAACCGCCCTTATACCGCCCCTATCACACAAGGAAAAGCAGCACAACGCTATCCCTACATTCGTTTTGGTTCCCGTAGCATCATTGCAAAAGAGGATAATTTAAGACGATTACAAGAACTAACGGCACGCATTCCTTTTGATGACAGGATAAACGGCAAAGCAACCATTGATGATTTAGATTTAGGTTTAATTCAGGCCTTTCTTCAAGAAGTAAAAAGCGATTTATACGAAGAAAGCAAGCAGATTCCTTTTGCGGATTTATGTCTCAATATGAAAATTGTAAATGGCCCTAAAGAAGCATTACGCCCCTTAAATGTTGGCCTCTTATTTTTTTCCCGAAATCCCGAAAAATTCCTCGAACGTTCTTGGATCGAATTGGTAATTCACAAAGACAAAACCGGTAAAAATTTTTCCGAAAAGTATTTCAAAGGTCCTTTACACCATCAGCTAAGAGCCATATTGGACTATTTCAGAAATAATGTTATTGAGGAAGTTGTCGAAAAAGTAGCGCATAAAGCAGAAGCCAACCGCCATTTTAATTTTCCTTACGAAGCCATAGAAGAAGCTTTGTCTAATGCGGTTTATCATAAAAGCTATGAAATGGACAAACCCATTGAAGTGCAATTATGGCCTGACAGAATAGAAATCCTAAGTTTCCCTGGTCCGGTTCCACCAGTAGATGCACAGATACTAAAACAAAATAAACGCATCGTGGCACGGGATTATCGCAACCGCCGTATTGGTGATTTACTCAAAGAACTACACCTGACCGAAGGACGAGGTACCGGTTTCCCTACCATCAGAAACGCCATGAAGGAAAATAATTCGCCCGAACCTGTTTTTGAAACAGACGAACAAAGCACTTATTTCCTATCGGTTTTACTGGCAAAAGAACAAAAAACAGACGCTATTGAAGCAGTTACTTTTACCAATTTAGAGGAGCTTAGTTACTTTTTAAACACACTGAGCGACCAAGCTAACGACCAAGCTAAAACCAGTGATAGCAAGGGAAATGAGGTTTTAAAAAACGACTTACCAAGGCTCAGCGACCAAGCTAGCGACCAAGCTGTTCAAATTATAGAAAGCCTTCTTAATGATAAAGTGCTGACTATTTTGAATGTATTGGAAGAGCCTAAAAAAAGAGTTGAAATCCTGGAACACATTGGACTTCGCAATCACTCTGATAACCGTGAAAAGTATTTAGACCCATTAGTAAAATTAGGATGGATAGAAATGACCATTCCGGAAAAACCAACACACCAAGATCAAAAATACAAACGCACCATCCAAGGAGAAATACTTCACAAATTGATAACACGGTAAAATCAAAAATAATGTAGTATTTTAGTGGCATCAACCTAAATAAATGAAAAGCAACTTTACCTTTCTTCAACACGAATTTCCTGAAATCTACCGAGAGATTGCCGATGCCGAAAAACATACCTTTACGGCGCCACGGTATGCTGCCTTATTGTGTCGCAGCACGTTGGAGAAAACAATGTTCTGGTTGTATAAAAATGATGAAGATTTAGAGTTACCTTATGACACCAAATTAGGTGCCCTACTCCACAATGAAAGTTTCAAAAATATACTCAAACCAAGTATGTTAATGGAATTGGATATTGTACGATTGAATGGGAACAATGCAGCGCATGGTAAAACGGTTCGAGCTTTAGAAGCTTTACAATCTCTGAAAAATAGCTTTCGTTTTTTGACTTTTTTAAGCAAGTATTACAGCGAAAATAATCCTAACATTCCCGAATTTGAAGAAAAAGTAATTCCTTATGGAGATACTAATGATAAAAATACCAAGCAACTCCAGGCTCTTGCCGAAAAACTGGAGCAAGAACGTGCCGAAGCTCAAAAAGGGTTAAAAGAACAGGAAAAACTTGCAGAAGAAAATGGTTTACTGCGCAAACAATTAGAAGCACAATTGCAACTCATTGCCGAACGCAAAGAAGAACGTTTCCAGGAAATAGCAGTTGAAAAAGCTATTCCTGAACTCACATCCGAACATCAAACACGCCTAATTCTAATTGATTTACTATTGCGAGAAGCAGGTTGGGATAAGCTAAGAGAAGGGCGAGAAATAGAATTCGAAGTTACAGGAATGCCATTAACCACAAATCCATCAGGAAAAGGTTTTGTAGATTATGTGTTATGGGGCGATAACGGTTTACCATTAGCGGTAGTAGAAGCCAAAAGTACCATCCACTCTGCCACCAAAGGAAAACATCAAGCCAGCCTTTATGCAAAATGTTTGGAAGAGAGCACAGGACAACGTCCAATAATTTTTTACAGCAATGGTTTTGAAACTCACATTTGGGACGATACTTTTTATCCAGATAGAAAAGTACAAGGTTTTTATACCAAAGAAGAATTACAGCTACTTATTGAAAGACGTTTTGCCCGTAAGGATTTAAGAGAATTTGGTGTAAATACAGCTATTGCTGGAAGGTATTATCAACTGGAAGCCATCAAACGAGTAGCAGAACATTTGGTAACCACCAACCAAAACAAACTCAAAGGAACGAGTAGAAAAGCTTTGTTGGTCATGGCAACCGGAAGCGGAAAAACAAGAACAGCTGCAGCAATGGTAGATATGTTTACCAAATGTAATTGGGCGAAAAGAATATTGTTCCTTGCTGATAGGAATGCCTTGGTAACACAAGCCAAAAATGCTTTCAAGGAACATTTGCCACACTTGTCAGCCATTGATTTAACAAAAGAGAAGGAAGACAATGGTACTAGAGTCGTTTTCTCGACCTACCCCACTATTTTAAATAAAATTGACAACCTTAAAAACGAAGACGAACGCTTTTATGGCGTGGGTCATTTTGATGTGATTATTATTGACGAAGCACACCGTTCCGTATATCAAAAATACCAATCTATTTTTAATTATTTCGATTGCATTTTAATAGGATTGACTGCCACGCCTAAAACAGAAGTCGATAAAAACACTTATAGATTGTTCGAAATTGAAGATGGTAATCCAACATACGCTTACGAATTAAATAAAGCGGTTGCGGATAATTATCTAAAGCCACCCAAAGCATTTAAAATTCCGCTTAAATTTCCAAGGGAAGGGATTAAATATGAAGACCTTTCAGAGGAAGATAAAATACGTTTCAAAGAATTGTTTGGTGTCCAATTTGGAGATGAAAACCAAGTTTGCGATGTGGATAAAAGCAAGATCAATACCTGGTTGTACAACACCGATACAATCGATAAAGTATTAGACTATTTGATGACTAATGGCCAGAAAATTGCCGGAGGTGATAAACTCGGCAAGACCATCCTTTTTGCAAAAAACCACAAACATGCCGTTTTTATAGAGGAACGCTTCAATAAAAACTATCCTCAATATGGAGGCAGTTTCCTTCGGGTAATTGACAATTACGAAGACAAAGCCCAAGATCTTCTGGAGAAATTTTGTTTTGATAAAGGCGACGAAAAAGAGCCTCAAATTGCCGTTTCCGTAGATATGATGGATACTGGTGTGGATGCGCCTAGAGTATTAAACTTAGTGTTTTTTAAAGAAGTAAAATCGTCTTCAAAATACTGGCAAATGATTGGTCGAGGCACGCGTTTGTGTCCGGATATTTTTGCGCCGGGAATAGACAAGGAATATTTCTTAATCTTTGATTTCTGTGGCAATTTTGAATATTTTGGAGACAATCCGGATGGTCAAACTCAAAAAACTGCCCTTTCTTTAGCCCAACAAACCTTCAATACAAAACTGGAAATTGTGATGACAGTGCGTCAGTTGCAAGACCCAACCGAAGAACAAGAACACATTCAAGTACAATTTACGGATGATTTGCACCAATTGGTAGATCATTTAAATGATGCCCGTTTTGAGGTACGCAAACACTGGCGTTATGTTTTAGAATATAAAAACAGAGCCAGATGGAATAATTTATTACAAGGTGATGTACTCAATATACAAAGCAATTTATCTCATTTAATAGATTACAACCAAGACAAAGACGAATTTGCTAAACGATTTGATTTATTGGTTTATAAATTACAACTGGCATTGATTACTGCAAATAAAGCGCAAGTAAGACACATTGATAATATGTACGACATTGTGAATATGCTATTTACGAAACGTAATATTCCTGCCGTTCAAGCTAAAATAGCGACAATCAAACAACTACAAAACGAACAATTTTGGAGTACGGTTAATGTACAGCAATTGGAAAAAATCCGTCAAGAACTTCGAGATTTAATCCAGTTTCTAAAAGACGAAAAGAAACTAGACCCTGTTTATACTTCCTTTACTGATGAGCTTTCAAAAGATGGCGTTGAAGAAGTAGATCTTTTGGCTACATATACTTCATTACAAAGTTATAAAGACCGTGTAGAAGCCTTTATTAGAAAAAACAAATCCCATTTGGTGATTGATAAATTGTATAAAAATTTACCCATTACTAGCAATGAATTGGAGCTATTGGAACAATTCCTGTTGAAAGAAGCTTTGGAAAGCAAAGACCGTTTTATAAAAGAATACGGAGAACAACCATTAGGTAAGTTTGTTCGAAATATAGTTGGTTTAGATATTGAAATTGCCAATCAATTATTCTCGGATTTTATCTCCAAAGGAAATTTGAATGCCAACCAAATTACGTTCATCCAAAAAATAATCCAGTACCTCAACCAAAAAGGAGTAATAGAAAAACAATTACTGACACAAGCCCCATTTAATGAACATCACGACCAAGGCGTTTTTGGTATATTCCCGGAAGAAGACAAGGCCATGAAAGTGATTCAAGTAATCAATCAGGTCAATGAAAATGCTATGTTTGCCTAATAATTGGCCAAACTGCGTACTAACCGTTCCTTTATGGCGTTTTTAAAAAAGTCGGGCTCTATCACTTTCAATCCGGCTCCAAAGGATAAAATCAGTTTTTCCAATTCATGATTGGGAATTACTTCTATAGAAAAAGTAAAACCGGTTTCATCAATACTGATTTTCTTTTGTGAACCGTGTAAGGGTTTGGTTATTATATAAGGTGCTAAATCGGGTGTTGCAAACAAAGTGATTTTCGAAACTGTAGATTCAGGAGAAATAGAAACCCCAATAACATCATCAAAATACTCATTAAAATCAATTGGGGAAACTTCATACTTTTTGTTTGTTTCCGAAAAAGAAACAATCCTATCCAAAGCCAAATTGGTAAAATTCTCAAATTCCGGATTGTTTCCAATCAAAAACCAGCGATTATTATATTGTTTCAAATAATGTGGATGAATTTCCAATGTAGTTATCACATCGCTTTTGAAAGATTGATAATCCACACATAATACTTTTTTGTACAAAATAGCATTGAACAAATCACCTAGAAAATGAATGTTTTTCAGGTATTCATTGGCGTCAAAACTAATGATTTCCCTTTTGTGCGATTGCAATTTGAAAGCTTCTTGCAACTTCAAAATCAATTCATTGACCCATTCAAATTGTGGCATTCCCTTAAAACGGGACAAAACCAATAAAGCTGATTTCAATTTTTCGGCTTCCAGTTCGTTCATAGGTTGCTTATTGATTGAAAAATCAGAAGTTTCATAGCGATAATATACTTTCCGCCCTTCTTTAATTCGATCTAGTGGCACAGACCAACCCTGACTACTTTCCATAAACTTAATATCTTCAAAAAGTTGACGTTTTTTTATACCATCCCCATCAGAATTGAGTTCATACAAAGCTTCATTACAATTTTCCAGCAAATCCTCTAAATAAAATTTCTTGTTGAAATTACTAAAACATTTGTCTAAAGCGTGAAAACGGATAAGGGCATTTTTGTTGATAGCCATAGTTGAAAAGTTTGATAGGGTAAATTTAAAACTAAACGATGCGAATAGACTGCACTAATAGCAAATAGTTTTGTAATCTAATTTAAAAAGAAAATAGTATGTTCAAGAAAATTATGATTATCGCAGGGATTGTGACTTTTATGTTTAGTGGAAATGTATTGGGTCAGGAAAAAATTGCCACCTACAACTCGACTTATTTGTCAAAAAACTTTGAAATTCAAGCAGGGAAACCAAATGAGAAAGGCGATTTTGATTATTACATTGATTGCTTCTCTTCAGACAGTTCGAGTCGTAAAGCATCGTTAATGCTAAAAAACAAAGAAGTTCCGGAATTCATTGAATTTCTTACAAGTATAAAAGATACTTTTTTAAAATGGAAACAAACCGCCATTGAAAATAAAGTAACGGAATTGGACAAGAAAATTGAATACAAGAATTTGAATTACAGAGGTGCATTCCTTTACGGCAAATGGAATTTTGATTATTCAGTTAACCTTTCAACCCGTTTTAGAATAATAAACGATAAATACTTGTTGATTATAGATAGCGATGCCTTGCAATCCAGTTCAAACCAATTTATTAAAAGTGATGGATTTCGGTTTGTTTTTAGTTCAGCGCAAGAAGTTGACGAATTAATAAACGGCTTAGACATCGAAAAAGTAAAAGAGTTCTATTCTGATAAAAATGGCAAGGAAGATTTATTTAAGAATTAAATTGTAAAAAAACACTGACTTACAAAACATCCAATAAATTTTGAATTGTTGGATGTCTTGCAAGTTTTTTTATATACTTTAGTAAAGTAGATAATCATGAAAGCTGTAAATTTATTACAGCTTTAGGATTTATAGAAATTCATTTAAAATAATATTTGAATAATCTTAAATTCAAAAAACAAGTATGAAAAAAACACAGTACAGTTCATGAATCAAAATATTGACAAAATAACAGATTTGATACACTATACCTTTGAGAACAGAAAAGGTAAATATAAATTTTCCGAAATACTGGATCATGTCGTCCTTTTAAAACAAGGAGTATTAAAAATTGTAGAGAAGGATCTCCAATACCTTGAAATTAATTTAGATTCCTTTTTATTTAACGAGCTACTATTAAATATTGCCGAAACGGAATTAAAAAGAAAACTACCTGACAATATTATTGACACGTTTCTTTTCATAGATGATTTTGAAAAGTACCTGAAAAACAAATATTCTATAGACGATTCAAGTAAGGAAATTACTAACTCAATTAATGCGTTAAAAGCATTTGTCCTCACCATTCTAAATAATCAACTTTCCGTTTATGATTTCTATGTTGAATTCATAAAGGACAAAAAACAAAAAAGAAGGGATAGCTCTGATTTTATAGACCCATATTTTCAGTTTTTAATAATTACAAATGCTTGCGAAGAAGTAATTCTAAGCTCATGCATAGAATACAATAACTCCGAGAAACACCCTTCAAATTACATCTATAATTTTCTAAGAGGGTTAGGAAAAAATCATAGTACACTTGCCAAACAGTTAGCTGAATTTGGTATTAAAAATGATTTTCAGAAGTATTCTGTTTTAATTCCAAATTTATTTATTGGCTTATATAATGAAGGTCATAATGATACTTTTGATGATTCTATTTTAATATTTGAAAAAGATCCAATTACTGCATTGAAAGCATTCAGTGGTTACAATCTTTCGAACGGGTCAGATATAAAACAATTATTTGAGTTACTAAATAAGATTGAACCGATAACCGTTGAATTAGTAAATCTAAAAAGTGTTTTATTTTGTAATTTCATTGAAAATGATAATGCATCAGCTGAAATTAAAGAAAATTCCATCAAAGAGCTTGTTAAGCTTTTGAAATCAGAAGATCATAAAAAGGCGGACAGTGCTTTTCAAAATATCCAATATAATTTAGAAAAATATGAATATGAAAAATATTATCTGTTAAATGTCTATCTGAACAATACACAGAATTTCAATGTATTCAACTATTTTTTCCATAATTTCAAAAACCCACAATACCTTTTTGACATTCTAATAAAAAGATATGATGCATCTGGATTTAGGGGTTCAATAGATTTGTTTAAGAATTCACTAAATCATTTTTTAGACACAAACAAAGAAGAAACAGAAGAACAAATTTTAGACTTATTTAACTTTAGGAAGTATAGTTTATTGGCTGTCAAAATAATTCTTTCTACTCATGGGGGAGTACATCAAGTCAATTTATTAAAGTTGTCAGAAAAACAGGCTCAATTGTTTGCAATCGACAGTATTTGCAATTATCCTAATTCCATTGATGATTTACTTCCTCTCTTATTGAAATTAAAAGAGTCTAATTTAAAAGAAGTAAAAGATTATTTGCAGACTATGTTAGCTGAATTAATCTTTGAGGTTTATCAAGAATCACTACTTGATCTCATCAAAAAGAATTTAACCAACTCGAAAAAAGACAAAGATTTTCTAATTCCTTTACAAAAGGCTTTCGATGAATATTCTAAAATGCGTGAGTTTAAGGCAAAAATTAAAGACTTAGATCCTAAAGAAAACGAAAGAAATCTAATGGATTTATACTATCGTTTAGAGCATGAAAATCAGGCCAAAATGATGAAGAACATAGATAAGGATAAAAACTCATTCTTGTCCATGATGAAAAACATGGTAATTGTCAGAGGAAGAGCGTGGAAAAATGATGATTCAGAAGACATTCTACCATTAGGTTATTTTGAATCAAGTATGATGATCGATACTAGAGCCTATAAAAACCCTCCTGTTTATGAACAAAATCTTGAAAATTTCTAAGTAATGGATATAAAAAATATAATTGTCAAAGAGTACTTAGAATCATTAACTGAAAAAAATGAGTTAAATAGAATTTTTCCTATTTTATTAGAATCCATGGGGTTTACTATTTTATCCAAACCAACAGAGTATCTAGGATTACCCGAATATGGAAAAGATATAGTAGCCATAGGTATTGATGAAGATAATATCAAAAAAAGGTTTTATTTTGAATTAAAAGGTGGAAAAGATAGAGACATCACTGATGGCAACTTTTATGGAAAAGACGGTATTCAAGATTCTTTAACTCAAGCTAGCTATAATAAATTTGTTTCTGCTTTTCCTGAGTTCGACCAATTACCATTAAAAATTGTAATTGTACATAATGGTGTGATCAAGGGAAGTGTACAAGCTACTTTTGAATCGTTTGTAGTAGCAACACAAAATAATTTAGTCAACACTTCTTTTGATCGTTGGGATATTTCACGCCTGACACTTCTGTTTTCCGGAAAACTTTTTGGTGAATATTTACTGGTAGATCCAAAAACCACTAAATTATTCAATCGAGTTTTAGTGAATTTAGATACAAATGATGGGATAACATCAGATTTCGTAGATTTATTGGAAGTAATACTTTCCAAAGAAGAATGGAAAAAATCTAAAAAACTTTCACGAAGATGGCAACTACTATTCGAAACTTTTAAGCTTATCGGGTTTATCATATATACAGAATCGAAAGAATACAACAATCTTGAAATAGCAAAGAGATATTTAACCCATTTAGTGATAAAATTCTGGCATTGGATTTTAAAGAACAATTTAGAAAACGACAAAGCTGTAACTAAATATTTTGATCAGGTTTTTAATTTCTATTATAAAGTATTATTAGAATACTTTCAAAGAACAATTCCTATTGCTAATCTAAAAGATGGTCTGTCTTCTGAACATTCGGGAAGATATGAGCAAATTGGATATACAAAAAGAACTTTTGATTATTTGGACTATTTTTGTTTTTTGCTGAATGTAGAAAGATTTTACAATAAAAAAATCAATGACGAAAGTATGCATCTACAACTAGTAAATATTATTAATCAAAATAGTGTCTCTTCTAGACCACTTATTGACATTCATTCATCAACTATAATCAGTATTCTTAATTTATTTATTGATTTTGGAGAATTACAGAATGCTAAAAATTATGTAAAATTAGTTCTGCGACAAATTAAGTATGCAAAAGAAAACTTAGACTTTATTCCTGATGCAAATAACAGTATTGAAAATGTGATTAGATTCACTGTTACAGGTGTTAAACCGGTCTATTTTTCGGATAGTACTTCTCCTATTCTTACGGTTTTAATGGAATATCTCGCTTTATTAGATATGGAAGAAGAATACAATATCATGAAAGAATTTATTCTTGAACGTAAAATTGATTTAGGATTATTTGTGCCTCACCATGGAATAAATTCAACTTCTACACATTTAGTCAAAGACAAAGAAAATGATTTGGAAGAACAATTGTTTTCAAAATCCTTTAGGGATGGTTATCAATCAGAAACAAGATTGACAAAAAACTTTAATAAAGATTTAAATTTTGAAGAATTTAAAAAAAAGATAGAAAACAAGAAAACTGAATTTAAGTATAATTATCGTACCAATCAAGCAGGATACCCTTTTTTAAAAGATCTGGCTCATAATTATTTCCAAACTCCTTTCTTTCCTGATAAATGGAGAAATTTAATTATATCATAAAGTATGACGGGCAATGAAACAGTCTCTCTTCGGTAATTCTCTTTGTTCCGTTCGGCTGCTCCAGTCGGTCAACCCTACATTTTCATAAGCGCCCTTTTTGTAAATAAGCGATTTATCACTTCGATTTAATAGTTTGATTTCCCTCCATTCCAATGGCACTTCACAACATTAAATAAACAGCAGCTTGAAAAACGAGGGCACTGAAAAACTTCACTTATTTTGATTAGAGTCGTTTTTTAGACAATAAAAAAACGCTTATAACAGGATTTT
>NZ_JASMRI010000045.1:0-9543 GCF_041431375.1 Flavobacterium sp. Arc3
CGACGTTTAATGTGCAAATAGACAAACTTACCTCTAAGAGGAAAATCCTGAATCGTTATTTCATCTAGAAAGCCTTTAGATACTAATTCTACCGCATCAAACTCTTTTGGAGGTTTTGCTTTTTCTTCAAAATGTAGATGTAGGTTTTCTTCAGAGTTAGTAGCGGAAACTATTTCAAAGTTCTTTATTAAAAAATCAGGAAGCATAAATTTTAAAAGTTCTATAGAAGTCATATCTCAAAGTTAATTATGCAAAAATATTATTTTTTCTAAAAACTCTTCCCAGGTTTTGTTCTTGATCCTAAAAATTAGGCATAAATTATTAGTTAGCCTAAAAGAAAGAATTCTATATTTCTCTCCCTCTAAATTGAGATCTAAAGCTTTTATTTTGGCATTGAATAATTTTTGCCGTTCGCAAGTGTCGGGATCTGATTGTAACGATTTTTACTGCTAACTAGCTGTCGGAAGGCAGGTCAGGACTACTATTTTGCCGTAATCAGCTATTTTTATTTCCAATTTAATTGTAGAGCGAAACAGGTTTTTTCTTCTTTTGTTATGCTAAATGTAGTAGATTTTTTAGATAAATTCTCATGAATCACAACGGAGTCATTTAAGGATAGTTCTTTCATGAAATTCATTTCAAAACTATTAAGATTTTGATTTAGAATTAATTTTTCGTCAACATGGTCTAAGCACCATTCAAGGTATTTTACATTGTTGACATGATTGACTATGTCTAAATCTGATAAGTAGACTACTTTTTCAAAAATGACTTCCTTCTCTGGGTTAATCGTTATTTTTGAAAAACTTTCTTGTGTTGGTTTTCTTTCTGGGTACAATTCGAAATGCTCGTATGGCAAAGCTAACGCTTCTGGACGACGTTTTTCTGTATTAAATACAGCCCAAAAAGTTTCAGAACCAACGATCTTTCTCCCATTTACATGCATTTCTAACGCACGTATCGAACGGGAATTTTCAAGGGTATTGATCCACGTTTTTACCGTTACTATGTCTCTCCATTTTGGCAATGCACTAATTTCAACACGCATTCGGCTTAGAACCCATGCTTGATCGAATTCCTGCATGTCCGAAAAACTGATGCCACCCATATCCGAATGTGCTGCCGCAGTCAATTGCAAAATATTACACAAGTCGGTGTATTTTAAATATCCATTAGGCATGCATTGGGTGAAATTGATTTCCCAATCCTTACTTAAAACGGAAGTGAAATTTGAAGCTATTGGCATGAAGATACTATTTTTGATTAACGATTTTAGAATACTGTATGATTCTACTATTTATAAAGTGTATATATTATTCTATGGAATTGATATAATTAATAACAGTCTCATAAGGTGTTTCAAAATCAAACCATTCTGTGTTTTGATCTCTTTTAAACCAGGTGAGCTGGCGCTTAGCAAAACGTCGTGTGTTTTTCTTGATTTCTTCGATGGCAAATTCTAAGCTAAAATCGCCGTCAAGGTAGCTGAACAATTCTCTGTAACCTACAGTTTGCAAGGCGTTCAGTTCTTTGTTTGTATATAAACCTTTGGCTTCTGCCAATAAACCTTCGTTTATCATAATGTTCACGCGTTGGTTGATTCGGTTATACATTATGCTTCTTTCTGCTTCAAGACCTATAAGAATGGGAGTGAAGCTGCGTTCATTCTTCTTCTGGTTTAAAAAGGAGGAATACGGCTGTCCTGAGCCAATGCATACTTCTACGAAGCGCATCATACGTTGCGGGTTTTGTAAGGTTTGTGGATTTTCTTTTGTTATGCTTTCAAAATACGCAAAATCAAGTGCTTTTAGTTGCTCTTGTAGGTAGACAATTCCTAGTTTTTCATACTGGGCATTTACGGTTTCTCGTACCGATGGGTCAATTTCTGGGAACTCATCAAATCCTTTTAAAATAGCATTTACATATAAACCAGAACCACCTACGAGTACTACATAGTCGTTTGTCAAAAATAATTCATCGATTTTTTTTATCGCATCTTTCTCAAAATCACCAACAGTATAGTGTTCAAAGATTGATTTATTTTGGATAAAATGATGGGGAGCAGCGGCTAATTCAGTTACTGTAGGAACGGCGGTACCTATTGACATTTCCTTGAAAAATTGACGGCTGTCACAGGAAACAATTTCGCATTTAAAATGATTAGCCAGAATAATACTTAAGGCTGTTTTTCCTATGGCTGTTGGCCCAACGATGGTGATGAGATGTTTCATATTTATTTTTAGCCCAGATAGCAACGTAAACCCCGGACGACTGCAAGTTAGTATTTCTAGATGTAAAAGAGCGCCTTTAGAAGCTCCTTTTATGTCTTAGAAATACAACTTTAAGGAGGAGGAGTTGTAGTGAATAGCTGGAAATAGCTTTGTATATTATTTAGTGTCAAACGAATGTCCGCAATGAGGACAGAAATTAGCGTTGTCTGGATAATCTTCGATACCACATTCCGTACATGGTTTTTTGTGAATAGATACCTTATCATGGCTTCTTTTAGCGATTTCGGCACTTACAATACCTGTTGGTACTGCAATGATTCCATATCCCAAAATCATCACAAAAGAGGCGATGAACTGTCCTAATGGAGTTTCAGGAGAGATGTCTCCATAGCCAACAGTAGTCAATGTTACAATTGTCCAGTAGATACTGGCTGGAATGCTAGTGAAACCACTTTCTTTACCTTCCACGAGATACATTATAGAGCCAATAATTATGGTACTAATTAGTACAAAGTAAATAAAAACTATTATTTTTCCTTTACTAGCTTTAATGGCTTGATTTAGCTGCAGGGATTGGCTTGTAAACTGGGGATGGTTTAATATTTTAAATAATCGCAATAGTCGCAAGGAACGAACAACTGCCAAAATACTAGCTCCCATAAAGAAAATTGACAAATACATGGGGAGAATAGCAAGCAAATCAATTATTCCATAGAAACTGGACATGTATTTCCGGGGCTTATTGATTGAAATGATTCGGAGAATGTATTCGATGGTAAATAATACGGTGATAATCCACTCGAGAAGCACGAGATAGGAATGGTATTTTAGATCAAATTCAGTAACGGTTTCCATCATTACTAAAAGAACGCTCAATAAAATAAGGCCAAGGAGGATTAAATCGAATAATCGACCCGCCTTTGTACCTGTCCCGTAGATTAGAACATTCACCTTTTGTCTAAAACGCTCGTATTTTGATTTTAATTCGGGCATAAGCAGTATTGATTTTTAGATCTTACCTTAGAAATTTATGATTTTGAATCCTTTGTTTTTTCTGATGTGTCCCTGAATAATATTACGGGTGTCGCGATTATTTTGCATCGGAATAATGATGTTTTTCAGGATTTCGATATTCGTGATCTGATAATTTAAATCATAGAAAGTATAACCTTTGTAAACACCATTTTCAACTAATACTGCACTGCGTTCATTTATCGTTCTTCCCTTTTCAACAATCACCATACTCTTGTTTTCAAAGGAGTTTTGCGCAATAAAATCAGCTACTCTTTCATTATATTCCACGGCAGGAATACTACCGATACAAGCACCGTCACATTCATTAATTATTTGTTGATAACAACATGTTTTAGAACTGTATAAGCCAGTTAATTTCTGGCATAGCTTGAAGTGTGATGTTATTAAAGATAAGGCATTTTTTCCTTCTTGTGCATTAACATAAGAGAGAATTTCCTTTTTTCTGCCGTCCGCTTTTTCAAGCTTCAAGTTTAAGTACCCGCTAGCATCTTTCTCAGAATAGATAGACCACGAATAATTGCTTTTTCGTGACATCCTGTTGTAAATAGGTCTGTTGATTTTTATTTCTTCCGTTTCCTTTAAAAGGGCTATTAATTCACTTCCAGTTTCCTCAAAAGTTACTGTAAATACTTCTGCTTGAATTTTTTTGGCACTTCTCGTTATTCCAGTAAAATGCTGATTTACTCTTTTTTTAATGTTTTTGCTTTTTCCAATAAATATAATCTTACCTTCCTTGTTGTGAATATAATAGACACCTGTTCTTGAAGGTACACTTTCAACAATTTCAAGTAAGTTTATAGCAATTCCTTTCTGAACTGCCGATTTAATTAGATCTTTGATAATAGTTTTTTCTAAATCTTTATCCAGTAACATTTTGAATAATTTCACTGTTGCCAAAGCATCCCCACTAGCACGATGTCTATCAGCCATTGGAATTCCTAGAGCTCTAACTAACTTTCCTAAACTGTGTGAAGCTTGTTCTGGCATCAATTTCTTAGATAACTCGACTGTACAAAGTGTCTTTGTATTAAAATCATAGCCTAAGCGGCGAAATTCTGTTTGTAGAATTCGATAGTCAAAATCAGCATTGTGTGCGACAAGTACACAATCATTTGTCATTTCTATAATGCGTTTTGCTACTTCAAAAAACTTAGGAGCAGACTGTAACATGGCATTATTTATACCAGTCAGTTTTACTACAAAAGGTTGAATTGGAATTTCAGGATTGACTAAACTAATAAATTGGTCGACGATTTCATGACCATCAAATTTGTAAATGGCGATTTCGGTAATTCCTTCTTCATTGAATTGTCCTCCTGTGGTTTCTATGTCTAATATTGCGTACAAAATAAGTGTTCAGTTTACAGTTAAAAGTATTCAGTGGTTTGATCAAAAATGTAATAGCATCAATCCTAGTGAAGTCTTCTCATTTGAGAATAAAAATGGTTGCCCTTAACAACTATTTTTTGAGATTGACGATGTCGCAAAGAAATTAATTTCTTCCTCCAAAGATACTACTTCCTATTCGAACCATCGTGCTGCCACATGAGATGGCCAGTTTATAGTCACCTGACATTCCCATCGACAGCGTATTCATTTGGCAATTTTCAGTTTGCTGTGATTGTAGTTTATCAAAAATTATTTTTAAGTGCGAAAATTCTTTTTTGATTTGATCTTGGTTATCGGTAAATGTTGCCATTCCCATTAATCCAGTGATTCGGATGTTTTTCATTTCCTCAAATTCGCTTGAAGCTATAAGAGAATTTAGTTCTTCTTCATCAAGACCAAATTTTGTTTCTTCCTCCGCAATATGCATTTGCAACAAGCAATCAATAATGCGGTTATTTTTCAATGCCTGTTTATTGATTTCCTTCAGTAATTTAAAACTGTCTACGCCATGAATCAAATTTACGAATGTTGCCATAAATTTGACTTTATTTGTCTGAACATGACCGATCATGTGCCATTGAATGTCCTTGGGCATTTCCTCCCATTTATCGGCCATTTCCTGGATTTTGTTTTCACCAAAAATGCGTTGACCTGCATCATAGGCTTCCATCAAATCTGGAACAGGTTTAGTCTTGGAAACCGCAACCAAAGTTACTTGTTCTGGTAAGGTATTTTTTATTGAAAGTAAATTTTTAGCTATTGACATCGTGTAATTTTTTATTAGTAAACTTTTTTAAATAAGTTTAAAGTTCATAAATGACTATTCCGCTTCTAAACTTTGGTTCGATATAGGTGCTTTTTGGGGGCATAATTAAATCAGCATCGGCCAAAGCTTTAATCTCATTAATATTGGAAGGGAAGAGAATAAATCCAACTTCAAATTCACCTTCATCAATTGTCTTTTTTAATTCAAGAATAGATTGCTTTCCAGAAACGTATTCGATGCGTTCATCATCGCGTAAATCTATAATCGCTAAAATAGGGAAAAGAACTGTTTCGTATAATATCTGTGCGTCCAGACTTTCTAAAGCTGTTTTGAAAATAAGTTTTTCCTTTCTTAAAATTAAACTGTAGAATTCATTGTCAAGATACATTCCGAATTGGTGTTTTTTAACAGGTTGGAATGGTTGCTGCTTTAGATTTTTAATAACAAAATTTTTATCCAGTTCTTCGATAAAAGCTTCTTTTTCAAAACCGTTTAAATCTTTTATTAAGCGGTTGAACTGGTATATCTTAACGTTGTGTTCAGAAATTAAATAACTAAGCAAATAATCCTTAGCAACATTCTCTGGATTTTCATTATCTTCTGAAAGTAGTGCCGCAGCTGCTGAACGGTGATGACCATCAGCTATGTACAGAGTGTCTATTTGTTTGAAGATGTTCTGAATCCAGTTGATTTCGATCGAGTCATCAATCTTCCATAGATAATTGACTTCTTTTTTAGTAGTCGAAAATTCAAAATCAGCTAATTTTTGAGTTCTATTAAAAATCCAGTTTTCTATCGTTTTATTATCAGGATAGGTCATTAAAACGGGTTCCGTGTTGAACTCTGAATATTTCATATAATCTTTAAGCAACTGCACTCTAAAAGCAATCGTTTCTTCGTGTTTTTTAATACTATTACTGCGATAATCATCTATGGAGGTAGCTACAATAATTC
The DNA here is from genome assembly GCF_041431375.1 of Flavobacterium sp. Arc3. Lineage (NCBI taxonomy): Bacteria > Pseudomonadati > Bacteroidota > Flavobacteriia > Flavobacteriales > Flavobacteriaceae > Flavobacterium > Flavobacterium sp. Arc3. The sequence continues at coordinate 6,376 of NZ_JASMRI010000045.1, forward strand.
CAGTAAAAGAATGTTGTTTAGTGATTATTTTATGAATATAAATACCTGGTTTCTTGTCTTTGACTAGAATTTTTTCTGTCTTAAAATCTTGGTATTTTTGATTTACTTGGCGGTATCTTTTTTCAAAAGATACGGTCTCTTGATTTGTATATGCAGGTTTTAAAACATGCAAAAATGACAGCGGATTGAAATCTAATTGTGCAGCTAATTCAGCAGTGACGTATTCTTCGTAAGAACGACAGCTTACAAGGCAAACTTTATCGCGTGTAGGACGTACAGCATTAAAAGGAATTATTCTAGCCATTATTTAGAGTATTAAGTTGCAGTCGCACGTTCCAGATGAAACCGCGACCGTCAACTTTGCCTTTATATGAACTGTTTAGAGATTTTCTCTGCTTTTTTGCTTTCTGAATAATCGTAGAAGCCTTCTCCAGATTTCACACCTAGTTTTCCTGCACGAACCATATTGACTAATAGCGGGCAAGGCGCGTATTTTGGATTTTTGAAGCCGTCGTACATAACGTTTAAGATTGCCAGACAGACATCAAGTCCTATGAAATCTGCTAATTGCAATGGACCCATAGGGTGACCCATTCCAAGTTTCATAACGGTATCAATCTCATATACACCAGCTACTTTATTATACAATGTTTCGATTGCTTCATTAATCATCGGCATTAAAATCCTATTAGCTACAAAACCAGGGTAGTCATTTACTTCAACTGGTGTTTTTCCTAATTTCTCTGACAAAGTCATAATAGTTTTTGTCACATCATCACTAGTGTTATACCCACGAATGATTTCGACCAATTTCATGATAGGCACTGGATTCATAAAGTGCATCCCAATAACTCGTTCTGGATGTGAAACTACTGCTCCAATTTGAGTAATAGAAATGGAAGATGTATTTGTCGCTAATATGGTGTCAGGAGAACAGGCCTCGTTTAATTGCTTGAAAATGTTTAGTTTTAAATCTACATTTTCGGTTGCAGCTTCTACCACTAAATCAACACCTACAACTCCGTCTTTGATATCTGTATACGTAATTATATTTGTTATCGTTTTAACTTTATCTTCTTCGTTAATGACTCCTTTTGAAATCATTCTATCTAAATTGGCAGCAATTGTTGCCATTCCTTTATCTAAAGATTTTTCAGAAACATCTATTAATTTTACTGTAAAACCACTTTGGGCAAATGTATGGGCTATTCCGTTACCCATTGTTCCTGCTCCTATTACTGCTATTATTTTCATTTATTGTATGTTTAATTTTAAAGCTTTCTCGTTTAACTTTTAAATTCGAAGTATTGTTCTATTTCTTAAAACAATCGATAATTTGGTACGCAACTCTTAATGCTTCTGTAGCTTGTTCCAAAGTCACAATAGGCGTTGTATTGTTATTTATCGCATCTGCAAATGTTTCTAGTTCCTCAAGAATAGCATTGTTTTGCTCCACGTCAGGGTTCGAAAAGTATATTTGCTTTTTTACGCCTTCAGCATTTTGTAAAATCATGTCAAAATCACCGGGTGTTTCTGGTGCATCTTTCATTTTTACAACTTCACATTTCTTTTCTAGAAAATCAACAGATATATACGCGTCTTTTTGAAAGAAACGAGTTTTTCGCATGTTTTTCATCGAAATTCTACTCGCAGTCAAATTAGCAACACAGCCATTTTCAAATTCGATTCGGGCATTTGCAATATCGGGAGTATCACTAATTACAGAGACACCACTGGCGCTTATGTTTTTAACTTTAGATTTTACCACGCTTAAAATCACATCGATGTCATGAATCATCAAATCTAAAACTACTGGTACATCTGTACCGCGAGGATTGAATTCAGCCAAACGATGGGTTTCTATAAACATGGGGTTTTCAATCATGTTTTTAGTGGCGATAAAAGCAGGATTGAATCGTTCTACATGTCCCACTTGCCCTTTAACATTATACTCATTGGCCAAAGCAATAATTTCTTCAGCTTCTTCAATAGTATTCGAAATGGGTTTTTCAATGAAAACGTGTTTGCCTGATTTGATGGCAACTTTTGCACATTTATAATGAGAGAGTGTTGGGGTTACAATGTCTATTACATCAACTGCGTGAATAAGAGTAGCAATTGTACTAAAATGTTTGTATCCAAATTCCTTAGAAATTTTCTCGGCATTTTCTTTATTTGGATCATAAAACCCAACTAATTCATATTTTTCAGACTGTTGTAATAAACGTAAATGTATTTTTCCTAGGTGACCTGCGCCTAATACTCCAATTTTCAGCATAATAATGTTGTTTCTACAAAAATAGGAATAAAAATTAAAATTCAATTTTTTAAAATCCCAAATTGTAATAAAAATGATAATAAATTCATTTGAAAATTGGGATTTGTTTTTTGGTATTTTTACCTCTATTTTTACCAAAATAAAATAATAAACATTGAAAGATACAGCCAAACATCAAGGACTTCGGAATCAATTAGTAAGCATTTTGCAGCAAAAAGGGATCACCGATGTAAATGTCTTGGATGCGGTAAAAAAGATACCGCGCCACTTGTTTTTAAATTCTAGTTTTGAAAATTATGCCTATCAAGACAAGGCTTTTCCTATTGGTGCGGGGCAAACTATTTCACAACCTTATACCGTAGCTTTTCAGTCTCAATTGTTACAAATTAAAAAAGAGCATAAGGTATTAGAGATTGGAACCGGATCAGGATATCAAACGGCAGTTTTGTGTTTGATGGGAGCTAAAGTATACAGTGTCGAACGTCAAAATGAATTATTTAAACAGACTTCTACTTTGCTGCCAAAATTAGGGATTCGCCCAAAGCACCTTTCTTTTGGAGATGGTTATAAAGGATTACCAAGTTATGCTCCTTTTGATAGTATTATCGTTACTGCAGGGGCGCCCTTTATTCCGCAACCACTCATGGCGCAATTGAAAATAGGAGGTAGGCTTGTTATTCCGCTAGGAGATAAAGTACAGATTATGACTTTGTTGATTCGGGTAAATGAAACACAATTTGAGAAACATGAACTTGGGGAATTTAAATTCGTTCCTTTGTTAGAAGATAAAAATTAAATTAAAGCCTCTTTCGATAGACTGCCCCCAAAAAGTTAGACACTATTTGGGGGTATTTTTATGGAAAGAAAAGTCAAATATGATTATACATTTA
>NZ_JASMRI010000046.1:0-9033 GCF_041431375.1 Flavobacterium sp. Arc3
GTGGTCAGTTTACTCCGGAACTGGTGGTCAATTTGCACTGGAATTGGGTGGTCAATTTGACCGGTTTTTCCACTCTTGCCATAAAACTGATACATTTTGCAAATATTCAGGGCTTTTTCTGGTAGCAGCATCGGGAACTTCAAATTTGTCTTCAAGAGGTTTGAACGATATTACAATTTGTTCTTTACTGTAGTTTTCCCTAATTACCTGAACTCCTTTTAAAACAGCAAATAATGAAGTTAATCGCTGTTGGCCGTCAACAATTAATAGACTTGACGCTTTTTGTTTTGCGACAGTACCAATATTTTTTGTTCCTTCTTGAAAAGCATTTGCCCAGAATAAAAAATAACCAACAGGATATCCTTTATACATCGAATCAAAAAGCTCTCTAACCTTAGTGTCTTTCCACACAAATGGACGTTGAATATCAGGCAATCCTATTACGCCCATATCTATTTGCTGAATAAGTGTTTGTAAATTATAATTTACCTCTTTGAAAAGTGTTGCCATTATATTTTATTAAAATTCTCCAAAATTCTTTCCTGCAGCTCGTTTCCTTTGGTAAACTGAGACTGAAGTTGGGTTTTTAAGCCTTCCATTTTATCTTCAAACAGGATACCATCGTCTTCCACCTCTTCAGTCCCTACATAGATTCCTGGGGTAAGTTTATAGTCTTGTTTTTCTACTTCGGCTAAGGTTGCGTTATAAGAGTAGCCATCTGTGTTTTCATAATTCCCACCTACATTACGCCAAGCGTGGTAGGTCTCGGCTACTTTATTTATGTCGTCATCAGTAAAAATACGCAGTTTGCGGCTTTCCATCGTTCCCATTTTACTGGTGTCGATAAACAGGATTTCGTTGTTACGCTCACGATGAACTCCATCTTTACCATCTCGGTTCTTGCTCAATATAAATATGCAGGCAGGAATCCCTGTAGTAAGGAATAACTTGTCTGGCAAACGCACGATACAGTCTACCATACTATTGTTGACCATGTATTCACGCACGTTTTTCTCGCCCTTGTTGTTAGAGGTCATTGCGCCATTTGCCATCACAACTGAGGCTGTTCCAGTATCGCTTAGATGACTCCAAAAGGTTTGCATCCACATATAGTTGGCACTACCATCCGTCGTGAATTCTTCTTTAGGTCCAAAGAGTCTTGGGTCGTTTTCCGGTAGATCTTCAGGATGCCACTGGCTCACGTTAAACGGCGGGTTTACTATAATAAAGTCCGCTTTTAAGTCCGGGAACTTATCGTTCAGTAGCGAGTCTCCTAAACGTACATCAAAGGATAAATCACGTAAGGCTAAGTTCATTTTGCATAAACGCAAAGTACCATCATAGCGCTCTTGTCCATAGATAGAGATGTTCTTTTTGTCACCGCCATGAGATTCTAAGAACTTCAATGACTGCACAAACATTCCTCCTGAACCACAGGCCGCATCAAATATCTTTCCTTCGTATGGCTCTATCATTTCAACCATCAAACGCACGATACTTCCAGGTGTAAAGAATTGTCCTGCACCTGAACCTTCAGCAATGGCGAACTTACCAATGTAATATTCATAAACACGCCCTAAGATATCGCTTTCGGGATTTTCTTTTTGAGAGAGTTTCGGGTTAGAAAGTAAATTAATTAATCCACCTACTTGTCTTGGTGATAGTTGACTTTTTACGAAAAGACGGGGCAAAATCCCTTTTAAATCAGGACGAAATTGCGCCAGTGTATTATCTAGAACATCAAAAGCATCGTCAATGATTACTTTAATGTTGTCCTGCTCTGCGTTTTCTTTCAAGTATTCCCAGGTAGCTTCCTTTGGAATAATATATATATTTTTAGAAAGGTACTCGTCGGCATCTTCTAATACGTAATTGATTTCGTCTTGGTCTTGAGTATAATAACCAGAGGTTTTGTCCTGAACTAAATCCAGTAACTCGTCCTTACGAATCTCATATCGCTCGGACATGTGTTTCAAGAAGATTAAAGGAAGTATATAGTCTTTGTATTGATTTTCAGCTACTGCGCCACGAAGCTCATTAGCCGCTTTCCATAGTTCCTGTTCGAAATTAATATCTGCTTTTATAGGGGTCTTTGCCATTCTGTTTTTAATAATTATTATCTATAGTAGTTTGCTAAGGTATTGAAAAAAAATGCTACCAGAATGTGGAAAACCACAATGACCAAGCAATTCGTAAATGAACGATATATACTACGGAATTGCAATACCCAGTTTTAGTGATATTTGAGTTTTCTTGTCTAGTTGTAAAAAACAACTTTAAATAAAAAAGCCACTATTTCTTTAGAGAACGAACATTGGTGTTCAGTTCTTCTTTCAGAAGCAGTGGAGATAATTGTTAAACAACTGTGGAAGCTCCAGATTAATTGAGCAAAAAAATCGATGTTTAGTAGTATAAAATATGAAAGAGGTCGCTAACTCAAGTGGTCTCATTATCCATTAAAAACTGTGTAGAAACGGCCATAACCCACTCTAGTTGCTTACTATGAACAGGAGGGAGGGGATGATAAAAAGCCCAGTTAGTATTAGCTTTTAAAATACCGTAGGGATTGCAAGCGTTACAGGCCTCCATAGCTTTTAATGCTAGAGACTCTAAGTTGATGGAGACACCCCAGCCAAAGATAACGGGTACATTATATACCCAGAGTTGATTAAAATCGTCTTGACGGTTTTTATCAAAAATAGAGTGGGGGATACCCTTATTCTCCATTTCTATTATTTTATCATAGAATATACCACTATTAGCTTCGCGTAGGTCTGAGAGGTTTAAAACGCGTGCATATTGAAGATTGCAGTTGAGCATGACCTTCATGATTTGGCTTTGAGTATTGTCTGGAATTGCTAATGATTCTGTGGAATTGTTTTCAATACCATCTATTGGTTTAGACGAGCCTGGGTTCATCATAATAACCATCAAATCAGGGGTTTTACTCCCTGATTTAATTGTTTTTATATCTAAGTACTTGCGAAACTTAAATCCCTGTTCTTCATAGTAGAAGCCTGTTATTGTAAATTGTGTTTTCATAGAAATTTATCCACCTATCTGCAGAAGAGGTTTTATGATTTTAATAAATTATACTTGGTTAATTGCACTAGGACCTTTCCCTTGATTTTGGCTATCTTAATTTCATCAATGGCCAACGCAGCAATACTCATTTCAAGATAATCTTCATTTTTTTCAAATTTGTATCGGCTCCAAATTTTATTAAGTCTAAGTTTAGGAGTTCCTTTTTCAGTAGGTCTATCTCTTTTAATTCTATTTTTTTTAGAATCAATTGTAAGCAGTTCTTGATAATATTCTATATTGTATAATTGTGAAGGCCAATTTATATTGTTTGTAGGGTAAACTTCATTTATATATTCGACAAGGTCATATAGACAGTACCTTCTAATAAATATATTTTTAAGAAAATATTCAACCCAATAAGAATGTATTTTGTTATTAACAATTATTGTTTTAGCAATTTCCATTATTGGTATTTCGAATTGGTCGTGGTCGCTATCTTTATCATAAAAGATTAATTTTCCGTCCATTTTTATTATATGTAATTTCATTTTTCTATTTTTTATTTAATTGAATTTAGAATCTAATATCTTATTGTTGTAACACTTAACATTGCTCCACAAATGACCTGTAATTCGCAGAAAATTCCCTAACACCCACAAATATATTCCCAAACCTAGCCTCAAGTTTACCTTCTCGAATTCGTGTGCAGTTTTTCAATATTTTTTCCCAAACCATATTATATTGTATATCGTATTTGTCTTCATCGAATTCTATTTCCTCTAGGATTTCTTCTTCAGTGATAGTATTATATTCATTTCTTAATACTACAATTGCATTATCTCGAGCAATAATATCATCATCTTCATCCTCAAATAAAGGATTGTTAATTAAGGCATCATAGATTAACAATTCATCTTTGATAGACATCTTAAAGCCTTTGAATTTATCTTTAAAGATTACATTGACAATTTCATCAAAAAAGACTTGCGGTGTTTTAATAGATCTTCTCGTCTCTATTATTAAAGTGTATAGATGATCCGAGTGATTTATAAGACCGTCTTCGTCATCATAAATTGTTGAGTTGATGCCTGGTGCTCTGAAATAATTTTCACCTAACATATCCTCCAATTGTTTTTCAGTAAATTCGTAGTCCTCTTCAATTAGACTTTCTGAGGTTAGTTTTTTCTTTTTATACATTCTTTTATTTCTCTTGTTATTAGTAATAGGTTTGTTTTGCATATTCAAAGCTGATGTTTTGACAGTTTCCATACTGTCATTTTGCAGTATGAGGCTGTCATTAGGATTACTGCTGTTTTTGAGCTCTGACAGGTTGATTTCCAAAAAATCGTCGATACCTTTATTTGTACTCTCAAGCAATTTTTTTTTCTTTAGTTCTTTTGCTTCCTTTTCTTCTTTTCTTCTTTTATTTTGCGCCGCTAAAGCACTATCATAAGCCTTCTCAATTTTAGCAAAGAACAACGTGTAATAAGTTGTTTTTAAGTGAGTTAGCTGTATCGTTTTTTTCATAATTAACCCTTTGTTGATTAATATTTCAATAGGATTAGATTTGGATTTTCTACCTAATTTTGAGGTATTAATGCAGGTCGCTTCTTCGATATCATGGTATGTTATATAAAATGCTTTGTTTTTATCAATCATCGTATATTTACTCTGTTTAACAATAAAGTAGTCATATTTATCAACCAAGAATTCTAATAAAACAACTGCTTCTAAACCTATTTGTTGAGCTAATGGCTTGTGATACCTGCCAAAATTACCCTTTGCTATTAAAATTTCCTTATTGGTTTTTGTTTGTTTCATCTTACATCATCGTTAAACAGTTTTATGTTTTTTCTCTTTCCTCTTTTTGGTAATCAAAATGTTTGTTAATTCGATAATACCATACAATGTTAATAGATGAAATAGATCCATTGAGATGATTTCAGAAGCGTTTTTTAGATGTTTAGAAAACTCATTATCACAATTTTCAACATTATACTGCTTATTAACTTTGCAAATTTTATGATAACATTCCCTTGCATTTTCTCCATATTCACCTGCTAGTGCAAGACCAATTATTGGTACACAATGGTAATCAAGTGTTATATCCATTGATTTTTCTTCAATAAAATTTATTGTTTTAAGAAAGGAATTATCCAAATGCTTCTCGTTTTTTGAAATACTAGTTTCGGAATATTTGATTCTTTGACTGATCTTTACCATTACATAGATTAGTTCTTCTTTCAAATCAGAATTAGAATTTAAGGAGTTGTACTTAAACTCATTGATGTCAATACTATTTTTCATATCCTTATTTATTTGATAAATAGTTACTGGACTGCTCTTGAATTTCTTGGATAGAGGATATCTTACCAGACTTTATATAAGCCATAAGTTCGGCCCTTGAAAAGTAAAGTCTCTTTCCCTTTTTCATGTAAGGGAGTTCATTCTTGTTTGCCTTATTGTATAAGGTATGTTTGGAAAGGTTTAAAAATGATGCTGCTTCTTGAATAGTGAGGAGATCACTTTGCTTAACATCTGGTTTTGCTAATTGAAGCAACAACATTATGTTGTCAATTTTAGCGTTTAGCTCTTGCACTACTTGCGGAAGAGAATCGAAAGTTACTGTCATCATGTTAAATGATTTTATTGATTTGTATGACAGCAAAAGTCTTTGGTGATTTGTTGGTGAGGTATTTAACTAAGAAATAACCATCTAATAACCAGTATTATATTTCATTTTTTTTACTTTTATAAGAAATGTCTTTAATTTTATCGTCATAAGTCTTATCGTCTTCAGCAAATTTACTGATTGTGGTTGTTTGCTGAGTTTTATTAAAATTTTCAAAAAGGTGTATGAGTTGAATAAATTCCTTATTGAATTTTTTGCCAATTAAAATATAAACAAGGTGAATTGTTTTTCTAATAAATGGAATTTTGACTTCTAATTTAGGAAAGGGTAGGGTGTTCACTGGTAAATTGCCCGTCTTAATCAAGATTGCCACATACTCATTTAAACGTTTCATATCAGCATCCTCTAATAAACTGTCTAAAATATATATTCCTCCAAGTGGTTTGATGATTTCAAGAGCTTTAAAAACAAACTCTTCTAGAACTTCTTCCCTTTTAGGTTGAGAGTCATTGAAGTTATGAACACTAACATTATTACTTGACATATTTGGTAAAAGCCCGCTGCTATCCAGATCATTAATACAATGTGCATCTCTAGCTCTAATAGCTTCAGTTTTTAAATACTCCAACTTCGATTTTCTTAATACCAAATCATCAGCTTGAATTTCTTTGTTTGGTGAGATTATTTTTATTGGGTCAATTAAATTTAATCCGTATTGTAAAGCCTCTAGCAATTGTTTTGCATTATTGCATTCTTCATAGTTAACTCGTGTAATAGCATAAGTTACCCCGAAATCATCGATAAGCGCTTGATGATCCAATAATCTTTTTTTCTGAAATTCCTCAAAATCCTCAGCATCATTAATTTCAAAATCTAAACTGTTGAGATGATGATTATGAACTGCTCTCTTTGTTAAGTTATCTATTTCATTTATTAACTCGGTATAAAATTGTTTGTGAGAGAAGATGTACTTTGCTTTAGCATCAGGACTAACGAGATTGTATTCTTGAAAGAAAGTTTGAGCTATGTTAACTTCCTTAGTTCCTTTGTTAACGTATTTAAGATAGCTTCTGGCTATCAGGTCGGTGAAATTATACATAGTTATATATGATTAAGAATATGGTTTATTAGAAATCCATCAGTTTGTCTGCGAACTCTTTTTTAGTATTGTCGGTAAATCCACTGAAATAGGCTGCTGTAGTTTTAGGGTTGGCGTGGTTGAGTGCTTCCATTACGAATTCCATTGATTGTCCGCTCCTTATAGCATTTGTTGCAAAGGAATGTCTTGCCCAATAGGTTGTAACTTTAAATTTAATACCTTCCTTTACGGCTATTTTATCGATATGGAGGTTGAGGAAGCTTGTGAAGTTTTTTATATTCTGTCTTTGTTCAACAGCATTATCACTTTTCGATACGATAGAGAATATATACTGCTCAGGGTCTTGATTATTAGTGTTATACTTTTGAATAATATTCTTAGTGTAATCGTTGAGGTACACAATGATTTCTTTCAAGTTTCCTTTCTTTGTATTAACAGTTTTAGCTCGATAATATTTAATTTCATCATTATGGATGTGTTTGAACTTTAGTAAAGCAATGTCTTTGATATTCATTCCATTACAAGCATAGCTAAAGAACCAAAAGTCTTTGGCTTTTTCCTGTTCAGGAGTCTCTGTATGGGCGTTAAATAACTTACTAAGCTCTTCCTTGGTAAGAGCTCTTTTCGTGCCTGTAGACGAAGGGATTTGATACTTGCCTTTTCCTTTTCCAAAAGGATAAGTTTCACTTTTTATTTCATTATCGTGAATAGCATCATTAAATATAGTTCGCAACGCACGTAGGTACATCGATACGGTTGTATGGCTTTTATCACTATCCTTGATCATATAATTCTCATATCTATTTAGCCAGTCAGCGGTTATGTCATAAAACGTTAGATTGTGTAGCTTTGATTTAGTTTTTTCTTCTAAGAACTTGCCTAATGATCGGAGACTTAGATTATAGTTGCTCGCTGTTGAGATTTGATCGTTTGCGTTGAGAGTCTTAACCTTATTTTGATAATGATACTGAATATTAATGTTTGCCCCCGTGTTTCTAAACATCTTCTTCTCGAATACTTCAAAAGTAAAAGGGGAGATGTCTTTGGCGACTTCATTAGCTCTACTTGCAATTTGTTGAAGGAATATCTTTGTCTCGTTTTTTGAACCACGAACATTTTTATCTGAATTAAAGATATCATCGTAGTCGTCCTTTGATAGATCTTTCCCCGTTGTATAATACTTTTGCTTCTTAGTGATAACAGAATATACCTGTAGTTTCACTGGAAACAAGTCTGAAGTGTTTTTCTTTGACTTTCTTTTATCTAGGTAAAGTGATATTCTATAATCCATAGCTTTTGTTTCAAAGTAGTAAATGTAGTTATTTGCATAATATTTGCATAATAATTTAGTAAATAAGATGTATTTTAAATGAAGTAAGATGAAGTTGATAGTCGTAAACCCTGTAAAACGGTAAGTACGGTGAGTATGATTGAATATCAATAAGTACAATAGTATGCCTTCTAAGCAGGCGGTCGAAGGTTCGAATCCTTCTGCCTTCACAAAAACCCTTATAAACGTCTGATTTATAAGGGTTTTTAAATTTAGGTAACATTTTAGGTAGAATTTTTGATTGTTAATAAGTATTTTAAGAAAGAAAATTTCTTCAAACTACTACCAGAAAAAACTTAACTTTTCTAACACTTTTAACTAAACCTAATCGACAGTTAGTCAAAAATGATTTTTAGGTTGTTTCCTTTATGGAAATTAATTGCAAACAACATATCTTTTGTAAGATATAGTTTGTTGTACTTTAATACCATTAGTTAATGTACCTACGTGGTCAGTTTCACTACCTACTAATTTCCTACCACAATCATTTGCATTATTACTATAAAAAACAAGTTCACCATGTGGCAAGTAACCAGTGTCTGAAATAGTTACTAAGGTGTCATAGTTGATAATTACTATGCGCATTTCGGTTGCGACCATTGCATTTATAACGACGGGTTCAGTTACAGTATCAGAACTACAAGACGCTAAAACAAACAATAGTAGAATAAAGATTTTTTTCATTTTTATCACCTTTTAAATTAGTATACTAATGTAACCTCAAGAACTAAATTTCACAATACCCACTTTTAGTGATATTTACAATAAAAAAAAACCCTCCATTTCTGGAAGGTTCTTTCAACAATAATAAGCCTGACAAACTTATTTATCTACCGAATTAATTGTTCTATTTCCTATATCTGGCATTATAAAGGATCAAGTCGAAAACCTGTGGAGCGATAAAAATTAGGCATAAATATTAGTTAGCCTAAAAAGAAAGAATTCCAC
>NZ_JASMRI010000047.1:0-8749 GCF_041431375.1 Flavobacterium sp. Arc3
AATCTTGCATTGAGACATATTTTATAAACACAAATATCGAAATTTAATATTTCCCCACAACATTTAGACTTGATCCATTTTTAGATGCTGAGGAGATAATAAATTAATACGTACCCAAACGTTATTATTAAACAAAAAGATAATTGTCCATTGTTAAATCTTAATAAATAGACAGATAAATATTTGTAAATGACCTAGGTCATTTTGAAAAATACTGTTTTTAAATACTTTTGAAAAGCGAAACATTTCTCAGATTAACTCACTAAATTTATAGACCATGATTAAATACTATTCGAAAAACTATAACGATCTGACAAAATTGATGGGAGAATTGGGATCAAGAATTCCTTCCACAATTAAAGGGTACAATGATCTTCACAAAGCAAGTATTTCTGAAGGGGCATTGACAACAAAAACTAAAGAGCTAATTGCCTTAGGTATTGCTATTACTGTAAGATGTGATGGATGTATTGCTTTTCACGTACATGACGCATTAATCTCGGGAGCTAGTTCTGAAGAAATTATGGAGACTATTGGTGTTGCCGTAATGATGGGAGGTGATCCAGCATTGGTTTATGGCTGTCAGGCAATGGAAGCTTTGGGGCAGTTTGTAGTTTTGGAATCATAAATAGTGATCTTCGAAATAATACTATTTGGAGTACGCTTTTTCTAGAATGATCTATGTCATTTTATATTGGTTAGCAAACTTCAATCTTTGTAAAATAATACAATACAAAATTTTTAATTTAATAACATTAAAATCCAACGCCATGAAAAAAGAAGTTTTATACAATTCAAACATGCATTTTGAACACGAACAATGGAAAGGAGAACTTGCCTTTTGGAAAGATGAATTAATATTCTTCAATAACAAATTGAGCGAACTCGTAACACGATGGACAGATAAGGATGTACTTGCGCAACTAGAGCACTATCAAAATGAATTTGTTCTTCACGGTGGTGTAATCGAAGATTTACAGGAAATTATTGAAAAACACGAGGAGCGTATCGCGGGACAAAGTATAACTGGTGAGAATGCATTGGATATACGAATGACTAAAGAGCATCTAGAATTCAGAGATAAAATAGAGACGGAAAGACATATTTACGCTGAGCTTAAAAAAGAGTTTTTTAGATTTCTAGAAAAATATATGTAACTATAAAATCCAGTAAATCAATAGTGAAATTTTAAATTATTTTGATTTGCCACTGAATATCTTATCTCAATACCAAGAAGAATTTAGACAAAGGTTGACTACTAATTTTTGCATTAGTAATCAACCTTTTTTTATTAGGCTGACCTAGGTCAGTGCATTACTTTTTATAACTCCCTAATTTTGAAAATTCGGCAAGACTCTCAAAGTAGAACTTGAAACAGTCGTTAAAGCATTTCATTAAAAACAATTCTGAAAAATAAATACTTATTAGAGCAAAAAGGAAGCTTCTAATTTAAAATAATAGAAATATGAAAACAGAAAAAGAATATACAGTAGGAACTTATTTAGCCAAACGACTACAAGATATAGGTCTTAAACACCATTTTGCTGTCGCAGGTGACTATAATCTTGTGCTACTTGATCAGCTTTTAGCAAACAAAGAGATGGATCAAGTGTATTGCTCTAACGAATTAAATTGTGGCTTTAGTGCTGAAGGCTATGCTCGTGCGAACGGAGCTGCAGCTGCAATAGTTACTTTTAGTGTTGGAGCACTATCCGCTTTCGATGCAATTGGAGGGGCTTATGCAGAAAACCTTCCTGTGATTCTGGTCGTGGGGGCACCAAATAGTAATGACTATGGCACAGAGCACCTGTTACACCATACACTCGGAACACATGATTTTAGCTATCAACTCGAAATGGCCAAACATATAACATGTGCTGCAGTGTCTATAACATCAGCAGTAGATGCACCATCGCAGATTGATCACGCTATTCGTACCGCTTTGCGCGAAAAGAAACCCGCATATATTGAGATAGCCTGTAATGTCGCTGCACTTCCATGTGCTGCCCCTGGACCCGCAAGTGCTGTCCTTAGTGAAATTCCAAGTGACAAAGAAACATTAGATAAAGCAGTAGATGCTGCTGCAGCATTTTTGGCTACTAAAGAAAAACCTGTAGTATTGATTGGTAGTAAGTTGCGTGCGGCTGGTGCAGAAAAAGAAGCTGTACAACTTGCTGAAGCGCTTGGATGTTCTGTAGCGGTTATGGCTGCAGCAAAAAGCTTTTTCCCCGAGGAGCATCCACAATTTGTAGGTGTATATTGGGGGGAAGTTAGCTCGCCAGGTGCACAAGAAATTGTAGACTGGTCAGACAGTATTATATGTTTAGCGCCACTTTTTAATGATTATTCCACCGTTGGTTGGACTGCTATGCCAGAAGGTCCAAATGTATTGATTGCTGACCAGAAAAACGTTCGTATGTTAGGACACGACTTTTCAGATCTTCACTTACGTGATTTTCTTTCGGCGCTAGCTAGTAAGGTAGAAAAAAAGCCAGCTACAATGGTTGAATATGAACGTATTAAATATAAGAGAGAGCCAGCAAAAGAAGCGGCACCCGATACAAAACTAATGCGAACCGAGTTGTTCAGACAAGTCCAAAAACTTATTACACCGCAAACAACTGTTTTTGCAGAGACTGGTGATTCTTGGTTCGGTGGTGTCGCGCTTCATCTGCCTGAAGGTGCCCGTTTTGAAGTAGAAATGCAATGGGGACATATCGGATGGTCAATACCCTCAGTTTTTGGTTATGCTGTTTCAACATCAGATCAGCGACGCATTATCTCATTAACTGGAGATGGTTCTTTTCAACTAACAGCACAAGAAGTAGCTCAAATGATTCGTCGGAAACTGCCTGTCATTATTTTTCTAATTAACAATCGCGGATATACAATTGAAGTCGAAATCCATGATGGTCCATATAATAATATAAAAAATTGGGACTATGCAGGCCTTATGGAAGTATTCAATGCTGAGGACGGAAAAGGGCTTGGCTTTAAAGCACAGACAGGAGGAGAGCTTGCTGATGCTATTAAGAAAGCACTAGCTAATCAAGAAGGTCCAACACTAATCGAATGCGTGATTGATCGTGACGATTGTACAGCAGAACTTATTTCATGGGGACACCTAGTCGCTAAGGCAAATGGTCGTCCTCCACGATTGGGTTAGAGAAGAGACGTTACTTGCAAATTAAGTGAGTTAGGAGAATTTAAAATTCATTAAACAATCAAAAATCAATATTATGACGGTAAACGAGTCTAATTCTAATAATAGTAACAAGCAGACATCCACATCACCCCCAATAAAGCTAAAGAATGTTTACCTTCTAGCTTGGTTTCTTTGTGCACTCTTCTATTTTTATCAATACGCTGTAAGATCTGCGCCAGGAGTTATGCAGTCAGAATTGACAGCAGCTTGGGGTGAAAATGACATAGGATCTGTAATTTCAGCATATTATATAGCCTACGCGATAATGGCACTTGTAGCTGGAGTTTTGTTAGATCGTTACGGAGCTCATCGTACTATTCCTGCCGGTATTGCAGTGGTTGGTGTTGGATGTTTAGTATTTGCGCAGGGTAGTGAAATTGCTGGAATGATAGGATTTGTTCTTCAGGCTATCGGTGCTATATTTGGATTTATAGGAGCATCTTATGTAGCTGCGAGATATCTTCCAGCACGAATGCTCGCAATCTTTATAGGGCTTACGCAATGCATTGGTATGGCTGGTGCAGCGTTCGGTTCTAAACCTGTCCATATGGCGATCGATCCAAGTGGAAGTTTTCAAGTACCTTGGCAAACGGTGTGGATTACATTTGGCGTTATAGGTTTCGTGCTGGCGCTTGCGACATGGTTCGTGATGCCGAAGGACTCCGGTGATAGCGCGACTCATCATGGCTCACTCTCTGTTAAAAACTTAATTTTGCCATTCAAGACTGTTTTCGGGAATCCTCAGAGTTGGTACGCTGGAATTATCGGAGGGCTTCTTTTTGTTCCAACCACTATTGGGGCACTTGTTTGGGCTACTTCATTTCTACATTCGGGTGAGAATTTGCCGATGTCGGAAGCAGCCTCAATCGCCTCTATCGTCCCGATTGGCTGGGTCATAGGAAGTCCTTTGCTCGGCTATATTTCGGACAAAATAGGTAAACGAAAACCAGTTTTAATTGTAGGAGGTTTTGTTATGTTGGTCGCTGGTATCACAGCAATATATATGCCGACAGAAAGTACCGTCTTGCTGCGATACGTTGTAGCACTAGTGCTAGGAATTGCTTCTGGAGCAGCTATGATTCCTTTTTCTATGATTAAAGAAGCAAATCCACCCGAAGTAAAAGGTACAGCAGCAGGTGCTATGAATTTTATTGTTTTTGGAATAACTGGATTACTGTCACCTTTTGTTTCTTTTTTAATGGGGCCTACACCAGACACATCTCTAACATTAACTCAGTTTCAGGAAGCGCTTCTTCCTCTTGTAGGAGCAATAGTAGTAGCAATTATTCTAAGCTTCTTCATTCATGAGACCGGTCTTAAAAAGGATAAAGTTAAAGTATAGAAAAACACAAAGTAATTTACTCCGAAATAAGGTTGATCTTTTACCTGACAGTTTTAAATAATATTAAAAGCTTAAAGTAGAATTAGAAACTGTAGTTAAAGCATTTCATTAAAAAAAGAAAGAACTACTATAAAAAAGCATAAATCATGGCAAATATAATTGTGATTCCGTTCAAGGAAGAAGAAAACGCAATAGCGGCTTTACACAAAATCAAAGAACTAGATGGATATGGAGATATTACGCTCTATGAACATATGATGATTCGTAAAAAAGCACAAAATCAATACGAAGTATTATTCTATAAAGAAGAGGGTGAAGGATGGAGAACATTTACAGGAATGGCCCTTGGTGGTCTTGTAGGAGCTCTAGCCGGACCTATAGGTTTTTTTGTAGGCCTTTATACAGGTACAATTGCAGGAGCTGCATGGGATATTAGTCACTATGATTTTGAAGACG
This sequence comes from Flavobacterium sp. Arc3, assembly GCF_041431375.1. Classification (NCBI taxonomy): domain Bacteria; kingdom Pseudomonadati; phylum Bacteroidota; class Flavobacteriia; order Flavobacteriales; family Flavobacteriaceae; genus Flavobacterium; species Flavobacterium sp. Arc3. The sequence continues at coordinate 5,004 of NZ_JASMRI010000047.1, forward strand.
AGCTTGTTGAAAGAGTTAGTAATAAAATGGACATAGGAACAATAGCAATTATTGCCGAGGTAGGAGAAGATAGTTCCATATTTATTGATGATGCTATTAAGCCTTTTACTTCAGAAATTATTAGAAGTGAAGCCGGAATTGAATTTGATGATTATATCGACGAACAGATTGACGATTTAGAGGATGAAGTTGGGGAGGAACGTGAGAAGCTAAGAAAAGCTACGGTAGAAGAGAAAGTTAAAATTAAAACCACAATTACCGATTTAAAAGCAAAAAGAAAATCAAAAATTAATGATTTAGAAGCAAAAAGAAAATCAGTTGTAAAAGAAATTGAAGACAAAACGAAAGCCAGAATTAAAAAATTAAAATCCCGTCTTAAAGGTTACGAGGATGGTATATCTGACACATTTACTAAAGCAAAAATAAATAGAATAAAAAATAGAATAAAAAATCAAGAAGAAAAATTAGTCCATTTGCTTAACGAATTGGATGAAGAAATTATGGATTAATAAGAATTTCAGAATCAAACTCAAATGGGAAAACTTATACTGGTAAGACACGGAAAAAGCTTGTGGAATGTAGCCAATATATTTACGGGGTGGACAGATGTAGATCTTGCTCCCGAAGGAATAGAAGAAGCAAATATAGCTGGTATAATTATTAAGGATCATAATATATCCATTGACATCTGTTTTTCTTCTTATCTAAAAAGAGCCATCAGGACAGGATTAATCATTTTAGAAAATGCTAACATGATGCACGTAGATTTCATTAAAAGCTGGAAATTAAATGAACGAAATTACGGTGCTTGGCAAGGAAGAAATAAAGACGAGGTAAAAAGAGAAGTTGGAGAAGAACTTTTCTTGGAGGTTAGAAGGGGGTTTAGTACTTCGCCTCCCAGTATGTCACTTACTGATAAAAGACATCCCAGATTTGACCCTTTGTATGAAAAAATCAGTAGCAACTGTTTACCAGCAAGTGAATCTTTAGAAGAAACAGAAGTTCGCGTCGTTGAGTATTTCTTTGAAGTTATTGTACCTGAATTGGTGAAAGGAAAGACGGTGCTAGTTGCTGCTCATGGTAATTCTATAAGAGCATTAATGGGACATATTGAAAATATTTCTTCTGCAGATATCCCAAAGGTTACGGTGCAAACAGGATTGTTAAACATCTATAATTTTGATAATAATATGAGTTTAAAAGAGCAATATAAATTAGAGAAAAATAGCGAAATGAAAATTTGATACAAACCAATTATGAAAACAAATATTCTATCCTTAACCATTATAACATTGATGACAGGAACTATTTTAACTAGCTGCGGAAAAACAACTAAAGAAGATGCGACCGCCGTTAAAAAGGATGTCACAATATTAAATAAAGATTTAGAAAAAGGAGCAGAGTATACTGGCAATGCTGCTAAAGCAGCCGTTAATACAGATTGGAAAAAGTTTGAGGCTACTTCTAAAATAGCCATTGGAAACACAGATAATCAGATTAAAGATCTTAGAGCTAAAATAGCTACAGCGAACAAAGCCGAAAAAGTAAAATTGACTAAAAAACTGGATAAACTAGAGCAAAAAAACAAAGAATTAAAAGAGAAATTAGATCAAAGGGCGAAAGAGTTTAAAGAAAATGTTAAGGAATTTGATGAATCAGCTAAAGAAGATGAACAAAAGTTTGAGAAAGAGTTCACTCATGATACGGATGAATTAGGTACAGCTTTAAAAGATCTTTTTAAAAATAACGTAGATTAATTAATCCTACAGGATAAGCTTAGTACAACTACAATTATAAGTTTGGCTCAATTTGCAGTGAAAAATTGTTGGATTTCCGTTTTGTCTTTCTGTTCAATTTAAAACTGAAAACATATATTGCCGCAGGTATTTTTAGATTTTTTTATCCTTTAAACTAAAAAGTCTTCATAATATAATATTAATAATCACAATGATTTATCGTAACACAAACTCATGAAAAATAAAAAAAACAAAACTCCTGGAAATTCAAAAGTATATTTAATCGGTAGTGGAATAGCTTCACTAGCAAGTGCATTTTACCTTATAAAAGATGCTAAAGTCACCGGTTCTAACATACATATTCTTGAAAAAGATAATATATCTGGGGGCGCACTTGATGGTGCAGGAAACAAAGAAGAAGGGTTTGTTGTAAGAGGGGGACGAATGCATGAGGCTCATTATACCTGCTACTGGGATTTGCTTTCTAACATTCCTTCTTATGAAGATCCAAATGTTTCTGTAAAAGACGAGTCGTTTGAATTTAGTAAAAGGTTTGTTTCTAATGGACAGGCTCGACTATTAAAAGACGGAAATAAATTAGATGTTTCGTCTTATGGACTTTCATTAATAGAACAAGCAGAGTTATTGAAATTACTATTTTCATCTGAAAAATCACTTGGAAAGAAAAGAATTGAAGATTGGTTTGACCAAGAGTTTTTTGTGTCTAATTTTTGGTACATCTGGTCTTCTATGTTTGCTTTTCAAAAATGGAGTAGTCTAGCAGAAATGAGACGTTATATGAGACGTTTTATTCATATGATTGATGGGTTGAATAAATTGGGAGGCGTTATGCGTACCAAGTACAATCAATACCATTCAGTGGTCGTTCCACTAAAACGTTATTTAGAAAAGGAAGGGGTTCATTTTACAATGGATTCTGAAGTCGTAGATATTGATTTTGATTTGTCTTCGGATAAAAAAACGGCTACAGTATTACATCTAAAAAATAAAAGCGAAATCGTACTTAGTGAGAATGATTATGCTTTCATTACTAATGGTTCCATAACAGATAGTACAGATAATGGCGCTTGGGATAGACCTGCAAAACTCAAAGGACTGGCTGAATCTGGCGCATGGCAGTTGTGGAAAAAAATTGCAGAAAAAGATGCCTCCTTTGGTAATCCAAGTCCGTTTTGTGACGCTATCGATTTGCAAAAATGGTATTCATTTACGGCTACATTAAGCGACAATACATTCCATAATTATATGGAAAACTTCTCTGGTAACGTTGATGGAACAGGTGGTTTAGTCACTTTAACTGATTCAAACTGGCTTATGTCTATCGTAATTGCTCGTCAACCTCATTTTCCAAATCAACCAGATGATGTTAAGGTGTTTTGGGGTTATGGTTTATATCCTGATAGAAAAGGGAACTATGTGAATAAAACTATGGCAGAATGTACCGGTGCAGAAATGTTAGAAGAGCTTTGGTATCATTTAAAGATTCAAAAGCTAATGAAACCAATTACAGCTGCTGGAAAAGTAAATTGTATTCCTACCGCAATGCCGTTTATAGATAGTTTGTTTATGCCAAGAAAAATGGGAGATCGACCAAAAGTGTTACCAAAAGGTGCTACGAATTTTGCCTTTTTAGGACAATTTGCAGAGGTTCCTAAAGATGTGGTGTTTACAGTAGAATATTCGGTTAGAACAGCGCAAACTGCAGTCTTTGGATTGTTTAAAACAGATAAAAAAGTGTTACCCGTATATGAGTCAATTCATAGCCCAGAAGCACTTATTAAAGCTGCTAAAGCCATAAGTAGATAAACTTAAAGTAGGTTGCAAACCTGATTTTAAAAATTAAGACAGGCCACTGATTCAAATTAATTTTATAACATAAACTTTGATTTAAAACAACTGTATCACTATTTTGGAGGGCACTGAAAAACTTCACTTATTTTGATTAGAGTCGTTTTTTAGACAATAAAAAAACGCTTATAACAGGATTTT
>NZ_JASMRI010000048.1:2500-5493 GCF_041431375.1 Flavobacterium sp. Arc3
GGTTTCGCGTCTAACACTACTGACTAAAGCGCCCTATTCAGACTCGCTTTCGCTACGGATCCGTGGCTTAACCACTTATCCTTGCCAGCAACGTTAACTCGTAGGCTCATTATGCAAAAGGCACGCCGTCACCCCACGAAAGGGCTCCGACCGCTTGTAAGCGTATGGTTTCAGGATCTATTTCACTCCGTTATTCACGGTTCTTTTCACCTTTCCCTCACGGTACTGGTTCACTATCGGTCTCTCAGGAGTATTTAGCCTTAGCGGATGGTCCCGCCAAATTCAGACAGGATTTCTCGTGTCCCGCCCTACTCAGGATACCACTATCGTTATCTTCTATTACTTATACAGGGCTATCACCTTCTTTGGCTCTACTTTCCAGTAGATTCTAATTCTATCCGCAACAAATATCGTGGTCCTACAACCCCAAATATGCCGTAACATGTTTGGTTTGGGCTAATCCGCGTTCGCTCGCCACTACTTACGGAATCACTTTTGTTTTCTTCTCCTCCGCCTACTTAGATGTTTCAGTTCAGCGGGTTTGCCCACCCGTAGGTGTACTATGTCTTCAACATAGTGGGTTGCCCCATTCAGGTATCTACGGATCAATCGGTGTGTGCCCGTCCCCGTAGCTTTTCGCAGCTTATCACGCCTTTCATCGCCTCTGAGAGCCAAGGCATCCCCCATACGCCCTTATTTTGCTTATTGTACCAATCTTAAAATTAATTAAGACCGTTCTTTCTTCTACTAAATATAAATATTTAGTAAAAAAATGCTTTCTACTTTTTTATATTTTTCTTATCTCAATATGTCAATGAACTTTAATCCTTGCGGATTCGTGGAGAATAACGGAGTCGAACCGTTGACCTCCTGCGTGCAAGGCAGGCGCTCTAGCCAGCTGAGCTAATCCCCCGTTTCAAATTTTAAATTATGAATGGTGAATTTTGAATTAATGTATAATTCATACTCATACTTCTAAAATTTCCTTTTGTCCTGAATTTATTTCAGGATTTATTTAAGTTTAAATAGTTGTCTCGGACAGACTCGAACTGTCGACCCCTACATTATCAGTGTAGTACTCTAACCAGCTGAGCTACGAGACAAGGTGATTCCTGATTTATGATTAACGATTTTTGATCTCAGATTTAAAATCCGCAACCAACAATCAGCATTCAATAATCGTAAATCGTTTATCTTTTACTTAAATTGTATTATTTGAACTAACAGCAAGAGTAATATAATTTCAATCTTTGTTTCCACTTTCTCTTTTCGTCTCTTTCCCTACCGTGCTTATAAATAAGCTAACACTAAGGCTCTAGAAAGGAGGTGTTCCAGCCGCACCTTCCGGTACGGCTACCTTGTTACGACTTAGCCCTAGTTACCAGTTTTACCCTAGGCAGCTCCTTGCGGTCACCGACTTCAGGCACCCCCAGCTTCCATGGCTTGACGGGCGGTGTGTACAAGGCCCGGGAACGTATTCACCGGATCATGGCTGATATCCGATTACTAGCGATTCCAGCTTCACGGAGTCGAGTTGCAGACTCCGATCCGAACTGTGACCGGTTTTATAGATTCGCTCCTGGTCACCCAGTGGCTGCTCTCTGTACCGGCCATTGTAGCACGTGTGTAGCCCAAGGCGTAAGGGCCGTGATGATTTGACGTCATCCCCACCTTCCTCACAGTTTGCACTGGCAGTCTCGTTAGAGTTCCCGACATGACTCGCTGGCAACTAACAACAGGGGTTGCGCTCGTTATAGGACTTAACCTGACACCTCACGGCACGAGCTGACGACAACCATGCAGCACCTTGTAAATTGTCTTGCGAAAGATCTGTTTCCAAACCGGTCAATCTACATTTAAGCCTTGGTAAGGTTCCTCGCGTATCATCGAATTAAACCACATGCTCCACCGCTTGTGCGGGCCCCCGTCAATTCCTTTGAGTTTCAAACTTGCGTTCGTACTCCCCAGGTGGGATACTTATCACTTTCGCTTAGCCACTGAGATTGCTCCCAACAGCTAGTATCCATCGTTTACGGCGTGGACTACCAGGGTATCTAATCCTGTTCGCTACCCACGCTTTCGTCCATCAGCGTCAATATATTAGTAGTAACCTGCCTTCGCAATTGGTATTCCATGTAATCTCTAAGCATTTCACCGCTACACTACATATTCTAGTTACTTCCTAATAATTCAAGTCAGACAGTATCAATGGCCGTTCCACCGTTGAGCGATGGGCTTTCACCACTGACTTATCTGACCGCCTACGGACCCTTTAAACCCAATGATTCCGGATAACGCTTGGATCCTCCGTATTACCGCGGCTGCTGGCACGGAGTTAGCCGATCCTTATTCTTACAGTACCGTCAAGTCTCTACACGTAGAGGTGTTTCTTCCTGTATAAAAGCAGTTTACAATCCATAGGACCGTCATCCTGCACGCGGCATGGCTGGATCAGGCTTGCGCCCATTGTCCAATATTCCTCACTGCTGCCTCCCGTAGGAGTCTGGTCCGTGTCTCAGTACCAGTGTGGGGGATCTCCCTCTCAGGACCCCTACCCATCGTAGCCTTGGTATGCCGTTACCATACCAACTAGCTAATGGGACGCATGCTCATCTTTCACCGATAAATCTTTAAATACATCTTGATGCCAAGGCGTATTACTATAAGGTATTAATCCAAATTTCTCTGGGCTATCCCTTTGTGAAAGGTAGATTGCATACGCGTTACGCACCCGTGCGCCGGTCTCAAAGAAGCAAGCTTCTTCTACCCCTCGACTTGCATGTGTTAAGCCTGCCGCTAGCGTTCATCCTGAGCCAGGATCAAACTCTTCATCGTATATTATGCGAGTCTCAATTAATTGAAACTCTATTTATTTTTGACTGAAGGTCTAGTGGTTTTTTCAAATCTATCGATTCTATTACTCTTTATTCTTTTGTTCTAACATCTCTGTTAAAACGGCTGTCAATTCAATATGTCTAGGAACGTGTTCTTTT
>NZ_JASMRI010000049.1:0-4354 GCF_041431375.1 Flavobacterium sp. Arc3
ATAAATGGCGCACTTTGTTGCGGAATCGTGGTGTACTTTGCTCCGGAATGGGTGGTGTACTTTCGTCGGAATATCTAGTCATTAAAAGCGGCAATTCCACTAAACCCACAATCTCGCTAAATGGCGGTTATGCACAGTTAATTTACATTCCGTAATATTTTTTAATTACCTCTGCTAACAGAGATCCAGCGGCTCCTATACTAACATTCCAACTACCATCGACTGCTTTGTTTATCATTTTTCCAATCCATTTGTTAACATTAAGTCCAAATTTATTACTTGTGATATCTGGAATTTCGTCATCTATAATTTCCGTTAATTCATCTATATCTTCTGTTTCCAGTCCAATTTTCTTCAATTCTTTAGATAATTGCTCTTTAGTTATTTTTTTTATTTTTGGTAAATTTTTGATATGAGCTTTATCTCCGTTATTTAACACATTACCATCACCATTTATAATCATATTATTTACTATCGAGGAAACTTCTTCTTTTTTCATTCTTAAGTCTTTTATTTCAGTTATATCTCCAAATTTACCGTCGATTTCTAACATAAAATCTAACAATTTATTTCTAACATTATTAATAATCTCAACAATTGAATTTTTTGAAATTACTCGATAAACTGATATAACTTGCAAATATGGGTTTCCCATATTTTGAAAGTTCTCTTCAATCAAAGCAGTAATTTCTGCACGAATTGGTGAAGTTAAAGTTGATGATTTCTCAGAATTTATAAGTTTTTCTAAACCCGTTATACTGTCCATAAATTCTATGCTTCTTAATCGATCTTCAAATTCTTTATCTAATCCAGCAGTTGGAATTTGAATGTTTGTATACTTCATACTCCCGTTCATATAACTTCCTTTCAAATCATTAAATATATTCTTTCGATAAATGGGTAAATCTGCATAATTTTTATAGCCTGATAATTCTCCATTTACCCAATCTAGAAGTTCTACATTCTGTATTCTGCTTGCAAGAACTTTTGTTTTTAATAAAGCTGAATTTAATGATTTTTGATCATCAACTAAATCATTTATTATTTGACTAACTAATTCCATTCTACGTAGTTTTTTTTAGTTGCCCATAACGTCAGTCTGTGAAAAAACTAAAATCAACCTCTTGAGAATCCCATATTTGAGATTCATCTTTGGTAGTCCTCCGAATACTTTCTAAATTTGAAGAGGTTTTTTCACAGCCTGACGTTTTGCTGCTTTGAGATGGCTGGAAGTTCGTAACCGCTCGATTTTCGGCTTAAAGAAAACTTGATGCGAAACGGTAATTCCACTAAACTCCAGCTATATCAAAACAGCTGTTGGCAGGCGTTTTTTTATTCTAATGATAAGTTGTTTTCTTTTACAAAATCTTTCAAATCTTTTTCCCAACCCGGGAATTTTTTAAATTCTTCTTTTCTGGTTTTTATAACCTCAAAACCTTTGTTAAAAGTTTCTTTATCTTTTAATAATTTAATTGCTTCCATTATTGATAACAAACCATAAGCATTTTTATTTATTTTAAGTTTCTCAATGAATGAATTTTTAACTATCAATAAACTTTTGTTGTCGTTTAATTCTTCAACAAAATTTGGCAAACCTAAATCCTCGATTTCTATTATGTTACTCTCTAAAGCTTTTAAATATTCTTCGTTAGATAATTTTTTTAACTCGTTTAAAATATGGATTAATTTTGCTTCATTATTCCAAGTCAAACCACTTTCCATATTTTCAACGAAATCACCATCATCGTATATGTTTTTATGAATAATTTCAGCTTTTCCTTTTAACATTAAACCATTGAATATGAATTTTTTAGTTTCTATTTTTGAATGTCTTTTTTTATAATTATCCAAGACATTATATGAGATTATTTTATTTGTTAACCATAATTTTTCTAATGTTGGATAAAATAATTCACATTTATTCATTTCAATTTGATTGTAAATTGTACTTAAACAATGATTTCCACAATCATTATTCTTTAAATCTTCAATTTTGAGTTGAATAGCTTTTTCAACTGTTTTTACAGTTTCTGGAATACAAGATTTTGCTAAAGCAAACATATATTGAAAATCATCGAACTTAACATTGTTTTCTAATATTTCTCTAAATTGTTCGTTTGGAAATTCTTCAATTGCAGGCAAAGCATCTATTCCAAAGCTTTTTATTAATTCAATATCATTTTCTTTTTTATATTTTGCAATAGTAACTAATAGGGCAGAAGATTTATTATCTACTACAATTTTTCTTATTGGTTCATAAAACTCTTCTTTTTGCGGAATCCAATAAGTTACACTTTGTAGCAATTTTATGTTTATGGGTTTTTTATTTAATATTTTACGAACTAATATTTCCTTGTTTGAAACTATCTCATCTTTTGAATAATTTGGATTAAAAGCTAAACTTTGAAACATAAAGTTTGGTAAACTTGCACTGGTTGATAAACATTCTGTCCCATAAACTATTGTGTCTTTTGAATCAATCAAATTTTCATAAATATCAAATACTTTTTTGCTTTTTTTATTTATTAACGTTTCAATTGAAATTCCTTTTGTGAATGTGTTTTTACCATTTAATGAAAGATAAACTAACTCTTCTTCAGTCGCTTTTTTGTTTAGCAATTTTGAAATAGAATCATTTTTCCACCCCATTGCGTTGAAAGTTTTAAAATCTTCAAAAGGTTTAATGAAAATTTCTAATTCTTTCGATATTTGAGAATTGCAATTAATAAAATTGAATAGTAAAATGCTTAATATTAGTCTTTTCACGATTTTTTAGGTTAAAATGTCTGTCAACGTTATGCCACTTTGAGATGGCTGGAAGTTCGTAATTACTAATTTTCGGATTAACGAAAACTTGATGCGAAACGATAATTCCACTAAACTCCAGCTAGCTCAAAATGGTTGTTATATGCAGTTTTTATTGCGAAAACTTGTAATATTCACTATTCTCAAAGATTAAATTTGGTTCATTTATTTCTATCAATACTTTAATTGCATTTTCTTTGTCTTTTTGGTTTTCAAAAAAACTTTTACAAATCATATAACCCATATAATATCCCATAGAGTATGGATATTTTGTTTCGCTATTCCAAAACCATTTTGAAAAATTTTTAGGATTTTTTAAATCTGTTGTAAATTCTTTCCAAATTTCCATATTATTTATTTCGGCGTATTCAATCATATCTTGGTTTATTCCCGCAATTCCAACTAAACTTTCTTTGCCGCAAAAATATGTAGTCAAGAAAACAGCAGCCCCTTCAGTTATCGCTTGGTCTAAAATTGAATTTTCATTTTGTTTGATTTCTTGAAGAGTATGTAGATTTTCGTGAACCACTAAATATCCTAAATCTTTAATGGTTGATGTTTCATCTACGAGCCACGAGTAATTTTCTGGAAACTCGCTGTAATCTGTTTTTTCATTTCTTATTGAAGCCTCTAAACCCACAAAAATGGTTTTTGGATAAACCATTTGACCTTGTGTGTTAAAAAATCCAATTGAAAAATATGTTGGTTGGAATTTAGCATCTGGGTAAACGTCTTTTATTTTCTGAAAATAGTTATCATATTCATAAAGTTGATTTTCAATATCGGATAACAGTGGCTTTTGGGATTGAAAGTATTTTGGGAAAGACCTGATTATTTTTAAGTATTCTTGTTTGATGTCTCGGTTGTTACTGCTATTTTCATTTTCGAGATAATCTTTCAAACCAATGCTGGCTTTTTGCAAATAACTCTCGTTCAAAATTTTTAAAGTGTCATCTAATGAAGTTGCGTTCTCAATTTGAGAAAGCATATCATAAAAATTATGAACATCTTGTGTTACAAATTTATTCGATTGTTTCTTTTCCTTTTGGCAAGAAAAAGACAGTATCAAAACTGAAGAGAGAATAAAGAAAAGTTTGTTTTTTTTACGCACGATTTTTTTTTAAAATTGCATATAACGTTTTGCTGCTTTGAGATGGCTGGAAATTCGTAACCTTTCAGTTTTCGGCTTAACGAAAACTTGATGCGAAACGGGAATTCCACTAAACTCCAGCTAGCTCAAAACAGCTGTTGGCAAATCGTTATTTTATAAATTTTCCATCTTTAAAGTTTTGTACTTCTAATAAATTTCCTTCTATATCATATACATTTAGTGTTCCATTTCCGTCTTTTAGAGTGCCTTTATCTAATTGCTTTCCATTGCCATCAAAACAATTAATTATATTCATTAGCTTTCCATCAGTGTATAATCTTTCACTATAAATTTTTCCATTAGTATGGGACCAATTCCATTGACCAATTCCATTGACCAATTAATTTTCCATTATCTAATTTTCCAATTCCTTCTTTATTTCCGTTTTCGTGGAAAAAC
>NZ_JASMRI010000004.1:0-6814 GCF_041431375.1 Flavobacterium sp. Arc3
ATAAATGGCGCACTTTGTTGCGGAATCGTGGTGTACTTTGCTCCGGAATGGGTGGTGTACTTTCGTCGGAATATCTACAAATTAGAGTAAATAGAAAGAATCGTGTTTTTGACATTTATAATAAGATGTTTGAGATAAATATTATTTATGAGCGTACTGTTCTGATAGGATCAGCTGTTATAACCCCACCGTCGTCGGCTGCATTCCCGCCAATAATCATTTTAGGATTTTTCAATTCAGCTACTTTGTACTTTTCTAATGATAATTTCTTATCGTTTGCAATTTTTTGTTTTTTCATGATTATATTTTTAAATTATTTTCGTAAATGTAGAAAGTTAATTTTTGTATAAGTAATAAGTATGGTCGATATTTATAAATTCCGACTTAAAATAGACTTATTCAATTTGTATTCAAGTAATTAATAAAATTAAATTTCTTCAGTTTCCTTTATTTTTTTTATGAAAAAAGAAGGTTGAAGTCCCGTATTATTATGAAAAGCTTTTGCAAATGATTCAGAATTACTAAAGCCCGCTTCTTCAGCTATGGCTTTTATGGTATACTTTCTAAATTTTTTATCTGTTTTCAATTTCCTTATTGCATAAGATATTCTCAAATCATTAAGGTATTGGCTGAAATTTTTATTTTTATATTGGTTTATGGTTTTTGAGAGGTAGCTACTATTCGTATCAAACTTCACCGTAAGATCATTTAATTTTAAATTCAATTCTAAATAACCTTGCTCTTTTTCAAATGCGGTTAATTTTTGCAATAAATCTTTTGTTATGTCTATAGGTAAATCAAATGATTTTGTTTTTTTGTCTTCCGTAATTAGGGTTTCGTCTGGTATTGCTTCGCTTTTGGGTTGATCCATCAATACCTGAAATCGTTCTTCAGAATGTTGTTTTTCTTTTTTGGTTTTTGATAGATAAAAGAGTGTAAATAATAACCCGACAAAAACAATAAACCCTATAGCAATGTAGAACTTTTTTTCTTGATTTATTTTAGCAATAACCTTTTCTTTTTCAGATAATAAATGAGGAGTATCATAATTTTTATTGATATTTTCGGACAAAATGACATTTTTTTCACTAAGTCTTTCATCAATTTCAATCAATCGATTTAAATAATAAAGTTGTTGTTTGTCTTCTTTTATTTTTTTAGTAATATCAATTAAATTGAGATAATTATTTCGCAAAAGAGTTGTAAACTCTTTTGTTGTAATCAATATTGAATCCACTTTTTCAAAATATTCTTTAGATTTAAGAATATTTTTTTCTCCTTTCAAAACATTTTCTCCTCTATAATAATAGCTAATTGCTAGATTTATTTTATCATTTTTCAATAACAATATTGATTTGTCTAATGATGCATTACTTTTTGAGTATAGTTTTTTTAAATGATACGAAATACCTTCATTTAGCAAAAAATATTTGTAATAAGCATTGTCTTTTTTTATTTTTTTTTAAAAAATATTTATATAATATAAGGCTAAGTCTGGTTTTTTAATACGGTTATAAATATCAGATATTATCCAGGCAGAATAAATATAGTAGGGAGAACTACTTTTCTTAGATTTATAATAGTTATAATTCTCTAATATTAATGGCAATGCATCTTGAGGTTTTCCTAATTCAATTTTTATTAACCCTATTTGTTGGTTTATTAATGTTTTTTGTTCTGCATTACCTGATTTATTTGAATATTTTTCTGCTTCCAATATGTTAACTAATGCTTTGTTCAAATTGTCATTAGAAAAAAATATTATACTTCTTAAAATATAGGCTTTTGCAGGATAAAAAAAGTTATTTTGGTTTTTGGTCAATGCAATAATTGAATCTGTGAAATTTAATAATTGATCATCATTTTCAGAAACATAAGCAGCCATATACATCCCATTGACGGTAGTTATTACGTCGCTTTGTAATTTAGATTTCTTATAGTAAGTTTTAGCATATATAGTAAGCATTTCTTTATTCATAAGCGAATTATTGAAACGTTTATCCAAGGTTTCAAAACTCATTTTTTTCAGTGAATCTGGAATAACAAAATGTTCTTTTTTTTGAGAGAAAAGTGTTGTCGTAAAAAGTATTAAAATAAATGTAATAAGGTTTTTCATTTTCTAGCAATTGTACTTTTGTAATATCGGTTTATAAAATCATAACATAACATTTCGTATTGTCTTTGTTTCGATCGAAAGATACGATTGATGTTCATGTGGATAAGGGATGAAATAAGTGCTTCCAAATCAGTTGATAATTTCTTACTTATTATGTTTTTTATTATCTCAGTTTCTTTTTCAGTTATTTTCATTAATTCAATTAAGCCTTCTAAATAGAGGGGCTCGTTTTTTTCATATAAATAGAATTCGATATCATTTCTGTAAATGCGGAATAATCTGTCCAACTTTTTATTGTTCTCTTTCTCTATATGATGTTCTGTTTTATAAGCCAGTTCCATAGATTGAACAAAGTTAATCCGATGATTCAAAGAGATATTGAAACTTTCTAACAAATTATCTATCATATGCAATGAGGCAAATATTCGGACTATTTCATCCTCCTCAGGAGTAGTGTTATCAATCAGGTGTAATGTTTTTTCACTATGGTAACAAAATAATTCTTCAACCAATCCAATAGTTGTCTTTCCATAGCGTTCTATTTCTCTTTTATAGGTTGCTGTTACGATGTCATATGCTACATCCTTTTCAATCAACTTACTGAAATGTGGTTGGGTTAATTTTATGATTTTTTGAATATTATCTACATTCGGTATTTGAAAACGTACTCTCAAATGATTTTTAGGATCATTGTAACGTATGAAAAACCACTGGGCAATTAATTTTTGTTCCAACAATTCAGTCACAATTGGCAATATACTTTCAATTAAAATGCTATCTGCTGAATAACTTCCACAGTAAATTTTATAATAAAGCCATTCTTCTCCCAGAATAAAAGTTCTCTTTATTTCTTGTATCATACCTTAATCTTTATTCTTTTTCAATCCTACAATAAATTGATTCGCATAACAACCCGAGTTTCCTGTAATCACTTTACTTGAAGGAAATAAAAATTCTTCTAGAACAAATTGCGTCTTATTTTTAACAGCCTCAACTAACATTTCAACACAAGTATCATTTTCAAGATTGATTAGTAATGTGTTATCATCATCAATCAATGAAACATATCGAAGTCCTCTAACACCCAAAGAGAGAATAATCGAACGGAATAAATCAGGGCTAACGGGCGTTTTATTATTGAAAATTTTAAAAAATTCAGGATATCTGTTTTTATTAAATATCCATTTTGCTTTTGATACAATACAATTTCCAACAGTCACTCTTGGTAAATAATCGAAAAGCTTTTCAAAGCTGTTCCAATGAAAGCCTATTGTTGATTTACAATTTTCAAATTGCATATCACATAAAAAATGATAGATGGGCAACGCATTATAGGAATAATTGTGAGCATTGGTCAATCTTGGTATAACTTCTTTATCCTGTTTTTTGCTCCACAAAACCAAACGGTCATTTTTTACATATACTATTAAATCTTCAATATTTATTTGATGTGAAATAGGTAAACTAGATTGCCCTAAATAAGGTATTTCATAGGGTCTAAAACTGGGTCTTCGTAACACATTTCCCGTTCTTGATTCTGGCAAGTGAACTATTTCGGCTAAGATTTTATCGAAATAACTTTCCGATTCATATTGGGTAATTTCGTTTGCTAAATCATTTATTCCAGTATTTCCGTAGCAAAACCTAGCCAATAGATTTGCAGCACTCGAACCGCCAATACTTTGAATTACAATCCATTCTTTTTCATGTTCTTCAACAATTTCAAAAAGGCATGAAAAAGTATTAGGTAAATTTTCCTTCTGAAATTGGATGCTCTCAAAGTCAGAATAGTTTAATACAATGTTGTTTTCATTATTTAGCAAGGTATTTTGCAATTTGCTGTAAATAATTTTGCCAACTTCGTTCAGACTAACTAAATGATTGTCAATGCTTTCTTTCTGATTTATTCCGATACTATCTAATACAGGTGTAAAGTCAAATCCATTTTTATTTTGCAAGTATCCAATTCCAGTTTCTACATCTAGTGCTTTAACCAAAGGAATAGCTTCACTTTCATATCTTTCAGCAAAGACTTTTTTAAAATTTTCTAATGCTGTATTTTTTGGTTTTTCTGAAATTTTGTTTAGCATATCTATTGCTCTTAATAGTTCAGAAATGTATTTATTGTCTAGTTGAAAATCTTTAGAATCCAGAAACAAATCGGTTTGAAACAAATACTTTTTATCAAAAGGAATCTTTGTTTTTACAACGGTTTCTATTATATCTTCATAACAAGAAATCGGGTTACCAAATTTAGTATCAATTTTAAGTAATTGTTTATTTAAATCATCCAGAACTCTAGTGAAATTACCAACTTTATTGTTTAAAATTTCGGCTCCCTCTTCTTTGGAGAAGGTTGTGGGGTGGAAATCTTTACCAGTAAGTATTGGCTCAAATTCTGAAACCAAGATTTGATTAAAAATCAATTCTTCGATAAATTCAATTGCTACCTCTATACTTATTTCTTCAGAAACTAAAAAGGTTGCCAATTCTTTTTTCCTGACACCAACAATCGCTTTTTGCAATATCAAATCTAAATAATCAGTTCGTTTTAATGCTTCAAGAGAATACTTTCGTTTTTTTTGATGCAAAGCATACTCCACATATCTATAAAAATCGCCCAATTGGTAGAGTGTAGTATTGGGATAAAAAAGTAGCTGATTTTGGATTGTTGGATTTAAAGCTAACTCGCTAGATAAATTAGCAAGGAACTGCATATCGAAACGGGTTTTTCTACAGAAACTATTTTTCTTATCAATATAACAGTCACTGTTAAAATTGCTATTTATATTGATATTAGTTTCATAAGCCAGTTTACCCGAACCACAAGCGGCAAAAAGTCCAAATGGTGTACATCGAGTGGACATTCGGATAAGGTATTTCAACACCGAAAGTTTAATTTTTTTTTCTTTATCAATGGGACGGTCTTTATGTGTCATCCATTTCTGAATTTCTGAATACAACTCGGGAGATGCCAAGAATAGTGCTTCATTTACTTGAGTCTCTTTTAATACTTCTTTTATTGCATCAGATTCAATGGACAATCCATTTGTAAGATTGCTGTAAAAGTCAATTGGATAGAGTGGCGTTCGTATTATAAAAGAAGAAAAAAAACTATAATTTATTTCTGATTTTGGCATATAGACTATAAAACAGGGCGTGCATTACTATTGTATACGTCAAAACTAGTTATTTATTTTAAGAAATAGTATGATTTTACATGAAAAGATATCTCAAACATTCAAAAAAACATTACTTAAAATCAGTTGATTATATTTTTTTTTAAAGGGATTTATAAATTCAGAGTCGACATTTATAAATCTAGACTAATGATATTTGCTTTGGGTATGTTGTTCATCTAGTTTTGAAATCAATAATTATTCTATTGTAATTGAATGATTTGGAGATTCTTTTTCTGCGGATTAAATTCTTAAAATTATATATGTTTTATGATGGAAAGGTTATTTATGATTACATCAATTTATTCGTCAACAAGATAAAATACAAATAGTTTAACATTTAAATCAAATATTTATGAAACAAATCCCAAAAAAAAGTAAGCAATTAAAATTGCAAAAAAATGTAATTACAAATTTGAATAAGCAAGAAATGGAAACAATTAAAGGGGGAAATGAACCATCTTGGCACATATCTTTTTCTGGAATATCATACAATACTGATACAGGTGGCGCTGTAAGTGGTTGGACCTACATATAGGAGCTCAAAAACAAATATATTTATGAAAAAAAGCCTGAAAAAGTGGAGAAAATTTGTCCCTACTTAAATTAAAAACAAGTAAAATCATTAAAGGTGGAAATAAGTAATGAATGAAATATTTACTGCTTTTTGATCGACAGTCTGCCGATTAGTACACTTATTGTAAAAACTTTTAATATATATATATACTATGAAAAAAAATCCTAAAAAGGGTAAGGAATTAAAATTGGATAAAAAGTTAATAACCAATTTAAATCAAATAGAAATGGAAGCCATAAAAGGTGGGAAAATTGCAGAACAAAGCACTATTAGTATTACTGCAACTTGGTCAATAACCTATACTTGGACTTATACATGGGATTCAGGAACAAATTAAAAAAACAATTTAAAAATAATTTTTATGAAGCAAATTGAAAAAAATGGAAAAGGATTAAAATTGGATAAAAAAGTAATTACCAATTTAAATCAACACGAAATGGAATCCATTAAAGGTGGAAAAATGGAAGAACAAAGTAGTATAACTATTACGTATAGCATTTCTTGGTCTTGGTCAATAACCTATACGTGGTCAATCTAAATTTTCCTTAGAATTAAAACATCTCTCAGGTTTAAATACCAAGAGATGTTTTATATCCTTAATTTTCTTCAATGCATACAAGTTATTTTAAATCTAATATTTATTAACAAAAAAAAAATATTATGAAACAAATTGCAAAAAAAAAGAATCAATTAAAATTTGATAAAAAAGTGATTGCCAATTTAAATAAAATAGAAATGGAAACTATTAAAGGAGGAAATATGTCAAGTATATTTTCTGTAACAGATTCCCTATCACTTACAATTTCTTACACTATTGGATAGGAATATTTATTAACAAAAAAAAATTATTATGAAACAAATTGCAAAAAAAAAGAATCAATTAAAATTTGATAAAAAAGTGATTGCCAATTTAAATAAAATAGAAATGGAAACTATTAAAGG